>CAMNGG010000252.1 GCA_946537975.1 uncultured Treponema sp.
TTTAACGAAGCTTCAAAAAATACAAAATCTGATTTTTCAGAGAATATAAAATCATTGAATAAACAGACTTCTGTAAAGCCTGTAAAAACATCTTTTGAAAAAATTAATCCGAATGAGATTGTTCTTGATGATGAATTTGAGAATCTTTTTCCGCTTGATGAAAAGGCAGTAGAAAACCTTACTCAGCGTATGGAGAGTAAAGGTTATGACGAATCTCAACCTATACATCTTGGAAAGTTCCTGGAAGAATCTGATACAGATTATGTTTGCATTGACGGACACCACAGACGCTTAGCCGCAATCAATGCAGGAATTGATAAAGTTCCTGTTTACAGACACGTTTTTGATACCAGGAAAGACGGTGTAATTTATGCGCTTGAACTTCAGCTTTTGCGCAGAAACGAGGACAAGCACAATCTTTATAACGATTTTCTGAAGCTTAAAAAGCTCAAAGAAATTACTGGCGAAACTGTTGATATGCCGGAAGATGAATCAGAAAAGACAGAGGGCAAGCAGTCTGAAAAAGACGCTCAGAAGCTCGGTGTATCTGCAAGACAGGTTGAAAAGATGAACGCTATTGATTCATCGGACAGAGAGGACTTAAAAGAACAGCTTTCAGAGGGTTCTATAACTGTAAATGCCGCTTACGATGAACTTAAAGGCACTAAGAAAAAGTCAAAGAAGAAAGCTGATGATGAAGAAGTTTCAGAAGCTCTTGAGGATTCAGACGGAAATCCTAGAGCCGTAACTGTTCGTAGCCGTGATATGTCTGAACAATTCAATGCACCTGCAGAAAGTGAAATTGATAAACGGCTTATTGAACGTTACCAGGAAGGCTTTGTAGAAGGTTTTGAACAGGCGGCAAATTATGTTCTTATGCTTGTTCTTCACGGTGTATCTAATACTTATATCTACAAAAATATTTTCTGTTCAAAATCAAAACATGACTTTAAGTATTTTAATCTTTGTAATGGAAATGATCCTGCTTCAGATTATGACTATAACGAGTTCCGCAAGGAGCTTTTATCAAACCCAAAACTAACTGATTTAAATCCGCTGCCACTTAAAGATTATTCACATAATCCAGACGAAGAAGAATATGACGGCCCAGATCTTCCTTTTGAGGAAGGCTCTGAACAAAAAGAAAAAAAATCAGGTGTAACTGATTTGAATTCTCTTGATAGTTCAAATTCTGCGTTTGACGTTTTCTAAGGTAGAAAAGAATGGAAGATAATGACATTGAACTTTTCTTAAAGGCAGGAATCTGTGGAGGTTTATTCCTCATTTTCATAGCGCTTCTTTTAATCTATACAAAATTATAAGCGGAGAAGAAAAATGCAGAACATAGAAATCAAAAAAGGTATTTGCAGAATCTGCGGATGTACAATGAACAATCCCTGCTACAATCCAAAAGCAGGCTTTTGTTGGTGGATGGATGAAAACGAAACTTTATGCAGTCATTGTGACGGAAAACTGAAAAACGATAAATCTACGGTACATAGAGTTAGCGATATTCCTGATTGGAAACCTGATGGAGAATAATTTATGAACGAAGAACAATTGAATATAGTCAAGCGAAGAATAAAAAAACTTCTTGCTCTTTCAAAATCTCCTAATGAAAACGAAGCTTCACTTGCAATGAAGATGGCAAATGATCTTATAGCTCGATATGAGCTGAATGAATCTGAATTTTCAGGCTATACAAGAAAAGCCATAAAATCAACAAAGCGGTTTGTTGAATGGAGAGCTGTTCTTGCAAATGCCGTTGAACAGCTTTATGCAACATATCATTACAAGGATGTAAACACAGGGAACTTTATCTTTGTTGGCAATGAGCTTGACGTATTCATGTCTACGGAAATGTTTTCCTATCTTACAAAAACAGTAGACCGTATGGCAAAAAACAATATCCGTAAAAATGCAAAGTACAGGTTCAGACAGTCATACCGCTCAGGTGTTGCAAGTCGTCTTTATGACAGAATAGCTGAACTTGGACAGGAGTGTAGCTGGCGAAGTCTGGAACAGTTAGAGCAGCAGAAAAATGATATTTCCTTGTGGGTACATAATCAAACAAAACTGGTGAGTAACGAATCAAAAAAAACGAAAGCGAATATGAAAGCCTGGGTACGAGGAAAAATTGATGCTGACGGAATTTCAATAAACCGTCAAATGACAGGTAGCGGTATCAGAAGAATCGGAGGATATTAAAAAAATGCAGTGTAAAGATTGTGCATATATAAATGCAAAAACAAAAAATGGTAACTGTATATGTTCTTATTTAAAAATAAAGTTTCCATATAATCCTGGGTTCTATCTGAAAAATGAAAATGAAAAAGCTTGTTCATATTTCAGAAAAAAGGAGTAATTTATGAAAGTAAAAAGATATTACCCTGAATATAAAGACTGGCTTACAGAAAAACAATGGCTTTCTAAAGGTAAGGTTATTATTGATGATTCTAAAACCGTAAAACTTTGGTCTAATCAGTTTTGTAATGTCAGTTCTATTTATGCTTCTCCTGATAATGTTAGAGAAATGACTGAAGCGGAAAAGTTATCTTTTCAGGAAGAAAAGAAACTTCAGCAACAGCTTTCAAAAGAAAGACGTATATCAAAATTGGAACTGGAAATAATAAGACAAGAGGAACTTAACAAAGCTTTAAAACTTGCAGAGAAACTTCGAGAGGATTGGCATACAGAATTTCAATGGCGAATTTTTTATGGCAGAGAAGTTAAGGAAAATGCAAGCGGTTTGTTAGGTTCTGAACTTAATGAGCAGTTATCAGGTTTATATGTTTTTGGAGCAGATTATTTTTATTATAACATCGAAGAAACATATTTACCAAAGGAGGAAGCATTAAATGTTTAAATTCTGGTTATCGCAATTTATTATCATTTCAATTTTTTCCTCGTTCATACTTTATGGGTGCAAGTGAGGTAAGTTATGCAGAAGTTTATTAAGAAAAAAATAAAAGTACAGGCTGTCCAGTATGACGGAATGCCTGAATCATTGGAAGAATTAGTAGCGCTCGGTCTTGAATACAGGCTGGGCGAAGATTCTTCCATTACCATTGTTACACCACGGGGAGAAGTTACCGGAGAAATAGGGGACTATATTCTTATGAGTGTAACTGGTGATTTTGAAATATGTAATCAGGATAAGTTTCAGAAATTGTATTCAGAAGATGTTGAAAATACAAATGAT
Source organism: uncultured Treponema sp. (assembly GCA_946537975.1). Classification (GTDB taxonomy): domain Bacteria; phylum Spirochaetota; class Spirochaetia; order Treponematales; family Treponemataceae; genus Treponema_D. The sequence continues at coordinate 3,203 of CAMNGG010000252.1, forward strand.
GAAACTGAAAAAGAAAAAACTGATGATAATTCAGAAAATACTCCTGGACTTATTAGAGCAAAACTTATAAAGAAAATGAATATACAGGATTGGATCCAAATAGTTGCAAGTTTTCTTGATGTACTTATGCTTCTGATATTTCCTTTTGTTCTTGATGTGATGATGCAAAGGAGCATAAAAACTACCGTTGAATTTATTTATAAAGATGAAATTCAACGTGAAAGCGTTTTATTACTTGAAAAAACAAAAACTGAATCTTTACAAATAATCGAACAGGCTAAAAAAGAAGCAGTTATCGAAGCAGATGAAGCTTTTAGAAAAGAAATGGAACGTCTTACAAACGAGAGGGTAAAAAAGTAGCTTATGAATTATCCAATGAAGTATACAATCTGCGGATTCAATCAGCAGAAATTATTTGAATATAAACTTGATATTAATGACGCTCAGATTTTACGCTGGTTAATTGATTTTGCGGCAACTGGAAAAATGCGTAAGCTTATAGAAAACAACATAGTTTACTACCTGGTAAATTATGAAGCGATTATCTGCGCATTTCCAATTATGGGTATTACTTCAACAAAAGCAATTGCAAACAGATTTGAAAAGTATGTGAATTGCGGACTTTTACAGAAAACTGTACGCAAAGGCGGATCTTTTTCCGGCACTGCAACACTGTTTGCAATTACATCTCTTGTCGGAGATATGATTTATGATGAAAAAGCTGAGCAGAATAGTTCAAAAGAAACTGAAAATAAAGCTGATTCTTCAAAATCCGACAAGAAGCAAACTTCCTGTCGAAAAACGGAAGAAGCTCCTGATTCAGATTCCGACAAGAACCAAACTTCTTATTGCGACAAGAAGCAAACTTCCTGTCGGACAGGAACTCAACTTCCTGTCGCTTTAAAGAATTCTTCTGTAAATTCATCTGCAATAAATTCTTCTTCTAGGCAACCTTTGCCGCAATCGAATTTATCTGCACAAACGGCAGAAGAAGAACTTGAATTACAAAAAATACTGAACTACTACGTGGATTCTCACGGATTTTCAGAGGATTTTATTCCGCACCTGCATCGAAAGCTTTCCGAGTTTGAACTCCAGCCTGAAAATTACCAGGAATTCATTGATTATGCATATACCGAGTGCAACAAGAAAGTCAAAGATAAGACTCGTCTTATGTCATACATGTATAACTCAATCTGTGATAATTATTTTATCTCGCAATTCTTGCAGAACAGACGGATTCAGGAAGATAAAAAGCTTGAACAGGAAAAGCAGATGATTACCTGTCCTGTATGCGGCACCAAACATCATCTTTCAGAAACGTGTTCCTGCGGCTTAAAAGATTATAAAAACCCTCTTGAAATTGCTTTTTTCAAAAAAGTATATCAGCTTCCGCCTGAACAAAAAAAGAATCTGGAAAATGAGCTTGATAAACTTTCAGAAGAAGTCGGTCTTAATTTCACACCTGCAAATATCATGAGAATGAAAAAACAAAAAGAAAGAATTTATTACAAGTATATAAAAGTTCCTCACGAGGAATATATAAAAATATTCGGATAAGTCATAGGAGGTATTAAAAATGACAGATTTGAATGATGTAAAACTTATTGGAAGAATCACAAGAGATTCTATTCTTGAAAGAACTGCGGAAGTTGTCTATGCGAAGTTTTCTATTGCCGTAAACAAAGATGTAAAGACTGAAAACGGAAATTATGAATCTGTTCCGGCATACATTGACCTTGCAATTTTCGATACTTACGCAGAGAAGATGTATACATATCTTCGTAAAGGTACTCTTATTTTTGTTGAAGGAAGCCTTAAACCTCGCCAGTGGAACAAAGATGATGTAAAAATCAATACTCTTGGTGTATCTGTAAAAAAGATTCAGCTTCTTTCTTCTCCAAAATCTGCGGCAGTTTCAGAATCTGCTATTAAAGAAGCTCTAGCTGATGGAGTTGAATCTTTCACTTCTGATGTTCCTGATAATTTAGAAAATGTTGATCCGTTTGACGATAAGACACAGGGTATTTTCTAAATTAAATGATAAATAGAGTAGAGCGCAGGTCTGCGCTCTACTTATACAGGGAGATGAAAATGAAAATCGAAATAAATATTACACCTGATGATTTGGCAAATATTATTGTTGATTTGAAATTCAAGCGGCCAAACTGTACAAAAGTACTTGAAAATATTTTAGCTACAGTTCGCTCTGATATTGAAACTAATTATGAAGAACTAGAACAGCTTCAGATTCTCAGTGATGAAGCTTCCGCTTCAGGAGATGATAAGGAAAATGGCAAATAAAACTAACTGGACACTGGAAAAATCTAAAAACACTCCTCTTAATATTTATGAACAGATAGAACGTGATAGACGTAGGTCGGAGAATCGTTTTAAGATTTTTGCTTATATAGCAGGAGCAGGATTTGCTTTATCGCTTATTGTTATGGTATGGGCAATAAATCTTCCTAAAACTGTTCCTGTTTTAGTTTCCGTTAATGATTTTGGTGAAGCTAAATATATCGGAGAAGTTAATCGTATCAATTATAGTGGTATTAAAGTTCCTGAAATTGCCATTGAATATCAGATACGTAAATTTGTTACAAATAAATTTACAATTCCTGGAGATGCGGAAGTTTTACGAAATAATCTTAAAGACTGTTACTCCTGTCTTACACGTGATACATCAAGTAAATTAAGTTCAGAGCTTAAAGAACATAATCCTCTCAAAGATGTAAAAGATATAAGAAAAAAAGTTGATATTGAGAGCGTTTTAAAAACTACAAAAAATACATATCAGGTTGATTTTACTATTACACAATCTTCACCAAACGATATGAATAAAAACACAATTAGAATGAGGGGTTTAATAACTATGACACTTCTTGAACCTCATGATGATGATAAAATCTTGAATCCATTAGGCATTTATTTTAGTGCTTATGATTTTACTGAATTAAAATAAACTGGAGGAAATATGAAAAGTAGATTTGATTTTTTTCTTGATTTCTTTATGGAAAAATTAATTAAATGTTGTTTAATTGTTGTAGCTTTATTACTTATACTTCTTGTTAGTTTTTCATTACTTAGTTGTAAATCTATAGATGTTGAAAAAAACAGAAGTAATGAGTTTGAAACAACAAAGGAAACAAAAGCAAATCCTGATTATTCTTTTGTCCAAAAACTTGATGTTGAAATTGATGATGATATTTCTGATGAAGAAGTATATGTAGCAGAAGTTATGAAAGTAAATGATGTTGCAAGTGCAATTGTTTATCTTGAACCACCTGAAACAATTTACTGCGAACCTGCAAAAGAAAACTCCGACTTAAAAGGTGATGCGGCACTGATACAGAATCTTAAAGATATTACTGTTCTTCCTGAATATACAGAGGGCAGGCTTAAAGGCTGGAGTTACAAGGAAGGACAGATTTATCAGGTACATACACAAACTTATCATTCTACTTTGATCCAGTTTGAACCAGGCGAAGAAATGCTTGAAGTTCCTTATATTTCTGAGCCTGATGTATGGCGGCTTTCCCGTGGTGTCGGAATTAAAAACGGACAGGATACACAGTATTTAATCGTGAAGCCTGATTACACAAAGCTTACATCAACACTTATCGTAATAACAAACAGACGTGTATATCAGATGGAATTAAAATCCTATGCAGACCATTATATGCCTTATGTAAAATGGATTTATCCGCAGGCAGTTTCAGACGACCAGTCTTGGATTCAATGGCAGCAGAAAAAAGAGAATAATGCAGTTCTTGAATTTACAGGACAGAACATAGAGCTTTGTAGTTTTGATTACAAAATAACTCATTCCTTAAATAAACCTCTATGGTGTCCTGAACTGGTTTATGACGATGGTAAATTTACTTACATTGTTTTAAATAAGCAAACCTTACAGACTGAAATGCCGACAGTATTTATTGATTCAAGAAAACTTGTAAACACACAGGTACATAAAAATATTCTTGTTATTAATCAGCTTATAACAAAAGCAACTTTAAGACTTGGAAAACAAAAGGTAAAGATTACCAAAAAAAAGACAAGTAAGAGCAAGTTGAAGAAGCAGGAGTAGTTTATGAATGAAAATGATGATGTAATGGGCTTTGATGATGAACCTAATATAAATCCGGAAGATTCATATATCGAACCTGATATTCCTGAAGCACAAAATCAGAATACTTCTGAAAATAATGAAACTGCACAAGCTCCATTACAAGAAAACACTTCAACAGAACAGGACTTAAATGTTTATGCAGGTTATGAGGGATTTGAAGCTATGGATTCTTCTGATATGTCTGGCGGAGATTTGAACGCAGGGAGTTATCAAGAGAATAATTCTGAAACTGAAAATCAGACTACTGATAATTCAGAATATGAAGAAAGTCAGGCTAAAAAGATACTTGATACAAAGCCTTCTGAAAAATCTGAATCTAAGGCGAATAAAAATAAAGGTCTTTTCTTAAATAGGCAAAGACTTTTATTGATTTTTGCAGGTATTTTTGTAGCCTTCATTCTTTTCTTTACTTTTATTTTTCCTATGATTTCTTCTAAGAAAAAGAAAGAAAAGGAAAGTGAACTCGATAAAAACGGCAGACAGTATATTCCATCAATGCTTAATAGTGAGGTTGAGCCTGCACGAACTAATAATTTTGAAGATGGTAATTCTGCAACAAGTTATCAGACAAACAGTAATTATGATGAATTGTCGCTTGATGAAAAATATCCGCCTATTGTACAGGAACAGAATAAAAATGTAGCGCCTGTTTCTGTAAGTGGAACTTCTACAGCAACTGAAGTTCCTTTAACTAACCGAAATGAACAGCAGAAACAGCCACAACGTCTTGCGCTGGAAAAGGTAACTTCTCCAGTTGAAGCACAGGCTCAAAAAAGCGGCTCAAAATATCCTACTGTAAAACCGCAGGGGTATAATACAGGTTATAACTCAGGTTATTCAGGAACAAGCACACAGGCTACAAGCGGAAGTTATATGCCTAACAATCTTTCTGAAAACCTGAATAAATTCCTCGCTCAGCAGACTGGCGGGAATCTTGCTTCAAGCTATGTTCAGCAGAATAATCAGTCTGCAAAGCAGGAATTTCTGAATAAAAACGGTATTGGCGGCAATTACCAGTGGAACGCTGAATACAGTCTTTGGAAAGGAACGGTAATTTCAGCAGTTCTCGATACAGGTATTAATACTGATTTACCAGGGCAGGTAATGGCTCATGTAACAAAAAGCGTTTATTCAAGTCAAGACGGACAATATCTTTTGATACCGCAAGGCTCAAGGCTTTTTGGTGAATACAGTTCTGATATTTCCTACGGACAGAACAGAATTCAAGTTGTTTGGAATACACTTATCCGGCCTGATGGATTGGAAGTAAATCTTGGCTCAATGAATGGAATAGATTCTTATGGAGTTTCAGGATATGCAGGCTGGAAAAGCGAACATCCGTTTGAATACGTAAAGGCTTTTGGTTTAATAGCTATGTATTCTATTCTTGATACAAAGGCTATGAATATGATAGATACTTCGAATAACGCTTATGCTCAAAATGCTTTATCAGATGTTTACAGTGAAACTAAAAAGCTTAATAATAAGATTGTAGACAGAGCTTTGGATATTCAGCCTACAATAAGAATTTTAAGCGGAACGGAAGTCAACTTGATAACTAACGTTACGATTGATCTTCCACCGCTTGAACCGTATGAAGTTGAAGAAAAGTATGTAAGGTACTAAGGAGGAGCGACCAAATACAGGAAAGACATTTATAGACAATGCGGTCTTTAAGATTATTGATTATTTCAGCAGACAAATGCACAGTTACCTTATGGTTGCAATTCAGCTTGGAGTTATTCTTGCGCTTGTTGGAATAATATGGCAGTGTTTGCAAATGGTATTCGGAACTTTGGAACAGAGAAAGTTTCTTGTAAATACCATAACAAAATGGTTTCTTTTTCTTTTCTGCCTTACATTCTATCCTGCCGTAAGCAGAGGGTTACGTGTTTTTGCAGTTGAAATGGGGCAGTATGTTTCAGGTGGAAGTATAAAGGAAATTACAGATGAATTTGGAGCATATCTTGATGTTCTAGAAAAATCATTAAAAACAGAACAAAGTGATTTATCTGTTACTATTGAAAACCTTTCTTCTAAGGTCGGTGAATCTTCATTTGATGAAAATGGAAATCAACCTGGTGTAGTACGTAATTCTTATTTTGGTTCTTTTGGTGATGATTATTACTTAATGGAAACTGAATTATATTCAGCTCAAAAAAAGAAACAAGAATTAGATTCAATTATAGCTAGTATTGATACAGACAATCCTAAAGGTGCCGCAAGAACAATAAATTCTTTACATTCAATACTAATTATTGATGATACGAATATAACTAATAAATATAAACTTGACCTTGCGATGAAAGACGCTTCCGGAAATGATACAGGCTTCCTATCACCAAACGCAATGCTCCGTATGTCGGTAATCGGTGCGCAGATAATGTGGGAAAATACCTGGCAGAACGACATTCTTGGACAATGGGAAAAGAACGCAGAAGATAACTGGATTTTGAAAAAAAATATTACGGATTTTCCGTTTGATAGAATTTTTGATATGATTCTCTGTTTTATTTGTGAAATTCTCGAAGTAGTAATAACGTGTATCGAGCTTATCCAGTACGTAATGTGTATCATAGAATTTGTAATCTGTATAACCTTTGGAATTGTACTTATACCGTGTCTGCTTTTTGACGGACTAAAAGATATGGCGATGAAGCTTATTCCATCTTTACTTGCGCAGACAGTAAAGCTTTCTATGATTACAATCTGTATGTTCTTTTGTTGCTATACGTTCCTGGATATTACAAAAACAATAATTGCAGATACAAATTTCTTCAATATCTGGATGTTCTGTTATGTTGTATTTACAATTCTTCTCACCTTTGCACTCTGTTCAAATGCGCCAAAGCTTGCAAGCGCACTTCTTACAGGACAGCCACAAATGTCTATGGGCGAGTTTGTTCAGACTGCAGGAGCTATCGCAGGCGGTGCAGTTGCCGCAGTAGGAGCAACAAGGGCGGCTGTTGGAATGGGTTCACGCTTTGCGGCAAACAGGCTTGGTGATGTTGCGGCAATGGCAGGTGGTGCAGTTGGTGGTGCTGAAAATGCACAGAGCCACGCAAAATCATTAGGTGGAAAAGCAGGCCTTGGCGCATTAGGCGGAGTTGGTGGTGCTATTGGCGCTTTAGGTAAAAGAACAGGAAACCGTATTGCAGGCGGATTGCAGAATGCCGCTAATTATAAAGGTAAGAAAGGCGGCGGCGGAGGTGGCTCAGGCGGAGCTGGTGATAATAGATTTGGTATGACAAAGCAGGGACAACAAGTATCAGGACTTGATGCAATTGCTCAAAATAAGCGTTCACAACATACTATGAATTATTCTGGACATACAAATGATAAAAATCAACAATCTTCGTTAAAAGAATATCTGAAAGACCAATTTAATGATGCTAAAAATGGTAACGGTATTTCTAAAAAAGAAGCTTCCGTACATCCTGATTCACCTGGAAAGAATAATTTTAATCCGCCTTCTGTTGCAGCTAATTCAGGTGGAGAAAATCCAAATCCAACAATGCCGCCTGCACCTTCAGGACACCGTTCGCCAATCTTTAATAAAGGTTCTTCCGTGTCTTATAGACCGCAGATTGAAGATAAAAGTGATAACTGGGTAGCAGGCTTAAAGAGTGCAGGAGAAAGTTCTGTATAAAAAATTGTTGTTAAACAATGTTTAACGGCTTAAAATACTATTTAGGAGGAATTTATTTATGACAGAAATTACAAAATGGGAATATAAAACTGTTTTTAGAGATGAAGTTAATGAATACGGGAAACAAGGCTGGGAAGGTTTTGGTTATGATAATGTAAATGGAAATGTTTTACTCAAGCGACCTTGTGGGCGCTTAAAGGTAATTGAAAAGGTGAACGGCAGGGAAATCAATCCTGAGCAGAGCCAAAGCCAGGACACAACTTACGAACGCTAAATATTCCCATTACACCGGGCGCAGACCTGCGCTCGGTTTTTTATTTGCACAAAACTCTTTTTGTATGTTATATTAATTATGGAGTGCTGATATGAGTTATGATGTTTTAGAGAAAACCTATAAAACTCTCACCGCAGAGCAACAGGCAATTGTTTACACACTTGTTCTTTCGTTGGGGAATATGAATGATTCAACAAATCAACCTGACAAAATTATGTCAAAGAAAGAGAAACTTGATTTGTTTGAAAAGTTTAATGGAAGTATGAAAGTTCCTGCTGACTTTGACCCGAAGAAAGAATATCTTAGTTACCTTGATGAGAGGTATAATTAATGAATCTCTTTTTTGATACAAATGTACTTCTTGATTATCTTATTTCTACAAGACCTTGCCATCAAGATGCAGGTACTCTTGTAAAAAGTGTTTTTTGTGGTGATATAAATGGTTTTATATCTTCACATTCGCTAACTGATATTTTTTATATTTCACGAACATCTTACTCTGTTGAAGATAGACGTCAGCTTTTATTATTAATAGTTTCTAGTTTTCAGGTAATTTCAGAAAGTAGAAGTGATTTTGTTTCTGTTCTAACAGATAAAAACTTTTTTGACCTCGAAGATGGTTTACAGATGAAGTGTGCAGAAAATACTAATCTTGATTATATCGTAACTGAAAACCTAAAAGATTTTACAAATTCAAAAATTCCTGCAATAAATATAGAAACTGCATTAAAGCTAATAAGTAAATAGACACTAATAAGAATAAAATGAATAGGAGTGCAGACCTGCGCTCCATTTTTTTTCTGAGCTTTTTGCGTTTACCACTTCTTTTGCCTGGTGTTCTTTGACTTTGGGATTATTGACCGTATAGCTTGCAAAATCCCAAAGTTTTTCGGATTCTTTGCTTTTTTCTCGAATACTATGCTTACGACAATAACAGAAATTCCAAGCAATGATAAAACCGTTTTTGCAATTTGATTTTGAATAAGGCTTGAAATCAAAAAAATAAGAAATCCGATAAGCAGCGTTATCAGACTGATTCTGTTTTCTTTTTTCATTTTGAACTCCAGTCGAGCGCAGACCTGCGCTCGTGTTGTAATAAAATACTTTTAAGTTCTTCCTGGAAACTTATAAAACGTGTTTCCTTGCACTTTTCAAGTTCCGGAAAGTTATCTGTCATACAGGAAACTATCAGGGCAAGCAGATTGTCTGCAGAACGAAGTTCTTTTTCATATTGCTGGTGTTTATCTTTTTCAGGGCTTACCCAGCATATTTCGGGCAGAGTGTTTATCGTTGCGGCAGTAATTTCATTCATTCAAAACTCCTTTGGAGCGCAGATCTGCGCTCCTTTAATTGAATATGTATTTTATATCCGTAATCAGATTATGCAGGTAATACTTTAATTGCTTTAATGCGTTTCTGATTTCCGGCATAAAGCTGATGATTAAAATTATTGCAAAAACTAAAAGCGCAATGCTGATTATCTTTTTAATCTTATAAAACATAATTCTCTCATATAATCGGAGCGCAGGTCTGCGCTCCAACTTGTTGATTCTTCCACCCAACTAAGAGCGCAGGTCTGCGCTCGATATTAAAACTTAAACTCAATTTTGCCTTTTTCGTAAGCAAGCTTTGCAGAAAACTGCTTTTGAGTTTTTGCACTTGTCATTTTTTTTGTTCCGGTCTGCTTTCCTGAAATCAAAAGCTTTACATCGTTTACAGATATATTTGCGCCGCAGATATTCTTTGCTATGGAAAACTTACAGCCGTTTTTGTAATCGCTACAATAATAACTGTTCTTACCTTCAAGAACTTCTGCCTTGCGGCATAACGGGCAAGAGCCAATTTCATTTGTTTTCCAGGTATCTGTAATCGTAATTTTTGGAATCTCTGTTGTGATGAAGTTCTTTATAGATTGCAGGAACTTGTTAGGCTCAGTTTGTAACTGTTCTTCCCATTTTGTAGTTGTCGAAAGACTAATAAAGTCTTTAAGACAAGGTATTTTTATAACTGTTTCTATCAGAAACTCACCCTGTTTTGTAATTAGTAACTGTTGTCCTTTCTGTTCGATGTACTGGCGGTCTATAAGCTCTTTTATGATGCTTGCACGTGTTGCAGGTGTTCCAAGTCCTACAAGCTTTGCAACCTTTTCTACGTCTTCTGATTTTGGATTTTCCATAAGTGCAAGAATTGTTGCATTTGTAAAATGCTTTTTAGGTTGTGTCTGCTTTGAAAGAATTGAAGTTTCAATAATCGGTAAAAGCTCATTTTCCTGTAAGTCTGTTGGAAATGTTTCAATCTCTTTTTCATCTTCATTATCTGATTCAGAAGTATTTTTCCAACCTTTATTGATGTATGAGCGGCCTTTACCGATAAAAGCCATATTATCTTTTTCAGCATTTACAGTTATTGAATTGTAAACACAGGCAGGCATTATTGTCTGAAAGAAACGAAGCAGAACGGCATTGTAGACATTCTTTTCATTTCCGCCTGCTTCCTTTGGAATCGGCTTCAATGGAATCAAAGCGTGATGGTCTGTAAGCTTTGCAGTGTTGAAAAGTCTTTTATTATCAGAGCTGATTTTAGAGATATCGCAGTTTTTCGCAAGTTCCGGATATTCTTTTGAAAGTAGGTCAAACTTGCTTTTGAAAAGCTCCACGTTTTCGTCACCAAGAACAACGGAAGGAGTACGAGGGTAGGAAAGGCATTTATATTTTTCATAAAGCACTTGAGCAGTATCAAGCGTCTGTTGTGGTGTAAGGTGATATTTATTTGAGCAGTATTTTTGAAGTCCTGTAATGTTGAAAAGCTGGGGAGCGTTCTCTGTCTTTTCTGTTGTTTCGATTTTTGTAATTTTAAGTTTATCCTGGTCTGTAAGCTTGTCAGTCAGAAATTCAAGCTCAGTCTTGTTTGCAAACCTGTCTGAATCATCTTTGTTGTAATAAAGTGAGAAGTCAATGTTTCCTTTCCGGACTTTACATACAAGCTGATAATAGTCTGTAGGCTTGAAGTTTTTAATGTTCTTATCACGTAAATAAATCACACCAAGTATTGCAGTCTGTACACGACCGAATGAAAATATAGTACGGTTTCCAGTAGACACTGTAAGCAGGCGAGAGAAGTTCATACCGATAAGCCAGTCAGCATTTGCCCTGGCAAAGCCTGCCGCCTTGTAAGCTTCATAGCAGGAAAGTGGCTTTGCTTCGGCAAGTCCTTTTCGCACAACATCAGGAGTGAGTGCTTCACTTACCCAGAAACGCTTAGCGTTCTCATAATTCTTGAAGCCGACATAATCGAGAATCTCAGCTCCAATAACTTCACCCTCACGCTCTGCATCAGTTGCAAGAATGAATTCTGATGAATCAAAATCTTTGAAGCATTTCTTGATTTGATGAAGCACATCTTTTGTAACTGGATTTTCTTTGTAAAGAAATTTCTGAGGGTTGATAGGTAAGTCCTTTAATGAATCTTTCCAGGACTTCCATTTAGAATCGTATTCTTCCGGCATGAGCGAAATCAATAAATGACCTCTTGCAGAAAGAACGCAATCTTTTCCTGAGATCCAAATTCCGTTTTGTAATTTGAATCGACCTAATGCTTTCGCAATATCAGTAGCCACGCTCGGCTTTTCAGCAAGTATTATCATACTTCTATAATGATACATATTTCTAAACTTGACAATATGTCTAGTAAGATGTAATATTAGTTAATTAGATGAAATGACACGGTATGCAAGATATAAAGCGTTTAACGCTAAAAGTTATTTCTATATTATGCAATAACTTATTGGTTTAACCGTGTCTTTTCCGTATATTGATTGTTTAACCTTAATATTTGAAGCAATTATTTTGGTTTAACGGATTGTTTTATTTTATTTTACGGTTTAGAATGTAGTTATTGAGCGCAGACCTGCGCTCCAAAAGGAGTTTTGACCATATAGAACATCACCAGTAAACTGGAAAAAAGTAAAAGATTTTTACGCAGAACAGGACAGAGATATACACGACAGGGTTCGTATATATTTCAGAAAGGAAAGGAAAAGTCCTGATGATTTAAGACCTCTTTTAAACCTTATCAGAAAAGCAAACAGAGCTTTAGAAAACTCTTATAGCAACACATCACATTTTTCAAACTCATTCGTCAACTCCAACAAACAGCAGTGTATGGCTAAATTCAGATTTGGCGAAACACTCGATGGACACAAACAATATCTTACAAAATATATGATTCAGAAAGATAAAGCTGAAGTGAAAAACAAGCCTGTTCTTTTTGGAAACGTTACGAAAGAAGAATATCTTAAAAAAATATATACAGAGAAAAAGCCCGTCTTTAAAAACGGCAAAATGACATGGAAGAAAAATTCACCATATTTCAAATGGATTTTGTCACCGGAAAAAACTCTAGATGATGATGTTTTGCAGGAGTTTACAAAAGCCTTTATGACTAGGCTCGGACAGATTTCTGGATATGAGTTTATGTACCAGGCGGCAATCCATAGAGATACTGCACATCCGCACGTACACATTGTAATCAACGGTGTTGATATGAACGGCAAGGTTTTGAAGAAAAGACCGTTTACAAAAGATGTTGTAAAAAATTATGCCCGTGAAATCTGCCAGGAAGTCTTAACTAAATTTTGTGGTGAGCGAGATTACGAGCTGAAACAGGCAGCGAAGGAGCATAGAATTACTGCCGAGCGATGGACTGAGTTTGACCAGGTAATCAAAGACCACCTGCACAAAACAAATGAAGAAGGATACTGCGGCTATATGAAAAAGCCGTTAGACGGAGAGATTAAAGCCCGTCTTGATTTTCTTGAAAAGCTTCAGCTTGCAGATTACAAAGACAATAAATATTTTCTCAAAAGTAATTTTGAAGAAATGCTTCACGTGTACGGAAGGTATAACACTTTCCGTGACGCAGAAAAGTATGTTACCAACAATTCTGACCTGCAATTCTATAAGCCTGAAATGGGAGAGATTCACGGAACTGTACGGCACGTATATACAATGAATGATGAAGAAGTATGGACTAACGGTGTCGTACTGGAAGCTGAAAACGGAAAGTTTTATTTTGTTCCGTCATATAATCCAATCTATGACAAAGAGGGAAGCAAAGTAAAGATTTCACAAAAGAAGCCTAATGGAGATAACAGACGAAAAGAGCAGACTGTTATTGAAAAAGTTCAGGAAGAAGATTGGGATATAGAAATGGAGTAAGAGAAATGAGTTATCTTTGGGTAGCTAGAATATTGCTATTCATAACGATGATGTTCGTTGCATGGCAGGCAACTGGTGGTGAAAAAAAATTGGAGCGCAGTTCTGCGCTCGACAAAAGGAGAAAAATGTAATGGATAAATTATCAATTTCTGAAATGACAGTTACCGATTATTTTGCAATAAATATTTTTAACACACTTTATCATAATTCTTGGCTTAATAAAAAAGAATTGATTAAAGAATCTTATGAACTTGCAGAATATATGACAGAATTAAAACAAAAGTTTGAAGAAGATAAATAAGAGCGCAGACCTGCGCTCGAAGGAGGAAAATATGTACAGGTATATTTTTGATAATCATGAATTAAGAGTAGAACCTTCATCAATATCACAAGATTTTAATTTATATATATATCATTTAATTTGTTGGAAAAAAGGTTCTAGTACCAGAGCACAGAAATTAGATGTTTACAATAACTTTCGTAATGAATACAGGTTTTGCCCTTACTGTGGTCAAAATATTTCAAAAGGTATAAATTTTTTTTTAAGTAACATGGATTCTGAAAAAATTAAAAATGGTGTATTAGAAAAAAAGAATTAGTCAAAAATGAGGTGAAAAATGGAAACAAGAAATAACTCTGATGAAATGATAAAAGAGCTTGAATTCATGAAAACTCCATTAGGAAAAAACTCTATCCTAACTCATGATGAATGGAATTACGTACATAGTAATGGTTTTAATACTGAATATGGAGATTGGGAAGCAAAAGTAAAAAGAGATTTTCTCCTAAGTAATAATACTGTTGCAGAACTTAATGGAAATGAGTTTTCAAAAATTGAAGGTATATCTCTAACTGACCAGGTGGAACAATATTTTTCATCATTTGGAAATAAAGTTTGTTCACCCTTTTTTGGCAATGTTATTTTAGATAGAGATGGTGCAGACAGTAGTCTTGCTCACGGTATGGGAAGACTCAAAGCTGTTGCTTATGCTGGTGTAAAAGATGTAATTGAAAATGGTGTAATTATAGATGCGGATTGCAATCATAAAGAAAGAGGATACAATTCTTTTATTGTAGCAGCACCAATAAAAATAAAAGATGAAAACTATATTTGTGAAGTAGTCTTGAAACAGAATTTAAAAGAAACAAAGTTCTATCTGCATGAAGTAACAGAGCAAAAAAAATTCCTTGAAAGAGCTTTTGTAACAAATTCGGCTCAAAAGCCTGCTCATCAAGGAACAATGTTAAATATACTTAATAAAGCTCTTGATGTCAATGATAAAGTTATTTGTCCTATGAATGAAAACGGAGAGCCAAATAAACTTTTTATTCAAAAAGATATGGAAAATAGAATTCTGAAACAAAACACAAAGGAAAACGTATCGCTCTCCAAACCAATAACCATAGTAGTAACTCAATACGATGAACAACATAATCCCATAACTGATAACAATGGAAATCCTGTTACTGCTACGCTGCATTGTAATAAAGGTATTGGTGTTGCGCTTGGAACTCTTGTACATAAAACTGCGGTTCTAGAACGTGATAATGAATTATTACGTAAGCAACTTAATATGTATCAAAAAAAAGAAAATAGTATAAATCCATCAGATGATGGACATGATAGATAGGAGCGCAGACCTGCGCTTTAAGGAGGTTTTAAATGCTTTCAGCTCATGTTGCAAAATTACATAAAATAATGCCTGATGTAACAAATAAACAGATAGAACTTCATTGCTCAAAAAAACTAATGTCAATTAAAGTTACTTGCTGGCAATACTCAGAATTTTTATTCTGTCCATTTTGTGGGGAAAAAATAAAGAAGTTTGATGAAGTATACAATTCTTTTGATTTACAAGAATTGTGTAAAACTGATGAAAGAATGAAAACATTCTTGTGCGAATTAAGAGTGCATCTAAAATAAAAGCGCAGGTCTGCGCTCGACATTATAAGGAGGTTATAACCATTATTTCATAACGACAAAAGAGATTATCTGAAAGATAGTCCGGACAAACTTAAAATTAAACTCAGATGGCAGTTCTTACGCTATGCAATTCCTATTGTATTTGCAGTAATAGGCTTGTTTACTTCTACTCAGGTTTTTGCAAAGAGTATGAATTATGACACAAGGATTTGTGGGAATCCGTTGTTTTATTTCTACGGAAAGCCAGTATTCAATCCTGTGTTTTATTTTCTGTCAATGTTCAAATATATCTATCATGAGCAGTTTGTACCTTACTATCTCAATTCTATAATGTATTTTTTATACTTTGGAATTGCTGCACTTTTAATTGCGATTATCTGGACTATGATAATCAACTATATCAAAAATCATGAAGGTAACTGGCACGGTACAGCACGTTTCGCAGAAAAACGTGACTTGAAGAAAAACGGACTTCTAAAAAAAGAGGGTATTGTCTGTGGTCAGACTAATGACGCTATTATTAAAGTTGATAAATACGACTCTGCCGTACATCTTAAAAGTGTTCGTGAAGGAACATTAATCTGCCATAGTGGAAAAATGCACACATTACTTCTCGGCCCATCGGGCGAAGGTAAATCTTTTGTCATTATTCCTACCATTTGGAACTTCAAAGGGCATCAGATTATTTTTGACCCTAAGAGCGAAAACTTTAATATCACAAGCCGTGAAAAAAGCCGCTATTCCCGTGTAATCAGGTTCAGCCCAACAAAAGAAGATTCTGCTCATTACAATCCTGTTGAGGACTGTATGCGTGAAGGACTGGCTTATGCCTTCCGTGATTCTGATCAAATGGCGAATATACTTTTTGCTCCGGCAAAAGAATCCAGTACAGGCTCGGAAAACGGTGAATACTTTACTCAGTCAGGTAAATCTTTCGTTACTGCCGCACTTATGCACATACGCTATTCTGATTATCCTGAAAAGAATCTCGGTGGAATCCGTGACTTCTTTGCAAACGGAAACGAAAGCGAGCTTGAAGCTCTTATGCAGGGAAAAGGTGAAGCCAGTGGTGCGCTTGGTGTTTCTCAGGTAAAAGAAATGATGGCTACAAAACATTATTTCATTATCAATGAAAATATGTACAAGAGAAACAAAGCAAAGTTTGATAAGCTCGGCTTGAAAGTTGGCGACAAATACTATGACCCTGAATTACAGAAGCTCGTATTAAAAGGCGCAAGCGATATTATGCAGACTAATGCAAAGGAAAAAGCTTCTGTATGGAAAACTATTGCGACAAAAATACGTGATTTTGACGACCCTAATATCCGTACTAATATGGGAAGTTGTGATTTTAGTATCCAGGATTTTATAGATTCTACAGAGCCTATCTGCCTTTATCTTTGTGTTCCAAACTCTGATGTAGACCGTATTAGTGCAGTTTTCCGCCTGTTTATTACTGCAATTCTTATGCGTCTTACAGAAAACGATTCATCATTCGGAAAAGCTGAATTAAAAATTCCGCTTCTCTTACTTCTCGATGAATTTCCGATTCTCGGAACGTTCTCCATACTTGCAAAAGAAATGGGTATCTTACGTTCGTATAACGTGTTTGTAATGATTGTATGTCAGTCGCTTAATCAGATTGTAGACCGTTATGGACAACATCATCCTTTTTTGGATCACTGTTCGTGTCATATTGTTTATGCGCCTGGTGAAGTTCATGACGCTGAATACTTTTCTAAACGTATGGGAAATGAAACTGTACATCAGTCTAGAATATCAAGAAGCGGCGGAATAAAGATTGCGAGCGATAACAATGTAAATTATTCAGACAATGATTTTTCACGGCCGCTTATGGACAGTGCAGACATTCAGCGTTTACCAAGCAATCAGGCATTGATTATGGTTCGAGGTATGCAACCTTATATTGCAAAGAAGATTCCATACTATCAGGATTCAAGATTCAAGCATTTAATGGGAGAAGCTCTTTCCTGGGATGAAGTTTTTGCAGACGTTGCCGGACTTCCATCTCAGGTTCGTAAGAGAAAAAAAGCGAAAGAGAATCTTGAAAAGCTTGAAAAAACACCTGCAATTTATATGACAGGTGATGAAAGTGCAATTTATGATGAGCTTTATACTTCAAGTGCAGATATGGAACTTGCTGAAGAAGTTTATAATGAATTTCATAATCTTAATTATAATGATTTTTATTCTCCTGAGCCAAAAGATATTAATTATCAGGTAGCTGATAATATTGATAATGGCAATAAAACATCAGAAAATCTTAAAGACGATTCTGATGAAGAAGAATATGAGTATAACTCTGAATCTGAAAGCGAAGAAAGCACGGAGGGTATTTTCTAATGAAAACTACATCATCTTTTATCGGAATAAAAGTGGACAGCGATTTACACGAAGCAATTAAGGCAAAAGCTCAGCTTGAACAAATGAGTGTATCTGATTTATTAAGACGAGCAATCGTTGAATATATGAATCATGATATAAATGTATCAAATGAAATTTTGGGAACACTGGAACAAATAAACAAAAATGTAAAAAGTTGTAATGACCGTTATGTACTTTTTCATTCTTTATTTCTGCATTTCCTAAAATATTATTTTGCAATAAGCAAAAGTGAGCTTGATAAATGGGTATCTCCTGACCATAAAAAAGAGAATACTCTTATAATGCGCAATAATATTATGAGTAAGGGTGCCGAATATCGTGATTCTTTTGTAGATAATTTTAGAAATGAAAATAAACACTTGCGTTCACTTATAGATAAAATGCTGCTCGATTTGACGACAGAGCCAGTTGCTTCAAATGATTCTACTCAACAGGTGGTACAGTAATTGAGCGATACAATGTCAGTTCCAGTACAAACAGCAGAAGAACTCCGAAAAGAAAGAATGATAGATAATCTTCTTCGTGATGATATGAAGCAGTTTATTCCATATCTTGAAGATGAAACTACAACTGATATTGCAGTATTGGATAGTGGTGAAATGATTGTAAGTCATTTTGGAACTGGCAGGCATTTTACTGGTATTGAGGTTAAACCTTATATTGTCGAAAGAATTATAAAAGCAACAGCTTCTTTAATTGAGCAGGATATGGGATGGAATACACGTTTTCCTGTTCTCGAAGGTGTTATTCCAAAATACAAGGCAAGAATTACAGGCCTTGTACCGCCAAATGTTATAAAGCCTGAGTTACAGTTAAGAATGCCCTGTAAGTGCATTTATTCTCTTGAACAGTACGTTCAGGATAAAAGAATGACAAATGAACAGTATGATGTTATTATGAGAACGATTGATGAACGAGGAAATATCATCGTCAGCGGTTCTACTGGAAGTGGAAAAACAACCTGTACAAATGCCATATTAAAAAAAATGACGGAAATAACACCTGATGATAATTTTTATATCGTTGAAGATACACCTGAGCTACAGTGTGATGCAAGAATGAAAACTACTCTTTGGATTCCAAAGAGTTATGCGGCAAAAGCTGTAGAGGAATCTCTACGTTTTTCGCCTGATAGAATTATTTTTGGGGAGGTGCGTAGTGGTGTTGTTATGCGTGAGCTTTTAGACGCATGGCGGACAGGACACCCTGGAAATGTTACTACTTTGCACGCAAATGACGGTAAAAGCACGTTATTGCGTATAAAAGGTATGTTGGGTACAGAAGATATTGAAATGGCAAATCATTTGTCTGATGTAATATCTTTAATTGTACATCTTAAAAAAGGAACAAATGGCCCAGTCGTAGATGAATTGTTTCATGTTAGCGAAGAAACAGATGATTTTCTTGCTGGTATTGTTCAGAATAATTTAGGTTAGTTTTATAAGGAGGATTGACCAAAATATTTAATTTCAACAGAACTTAATAGTTCTAAATCTTTTTTCTCAAATCTTACAACAGATAAAAAAACTTTGAAGTCTATTATCTGTATTCTTTTCATTTTATTTTTCTGTTCATCAGGATTGTTTGCTGATGATGGGATTGCAGTTCTTGATAGCGCTGGTAATAAAATACTTAGCCTTGTCGGTTCAATCTGGGTTAAAGCCTTACTTGTAGTTGCATTAATTATTGAATTTGGTGTAATTGCTTTTGGTAATGCTCAGGGCGAAGGTGGTATGGTTAAGAAAGTATTACCTTGGATTTTGGGTACTGCTGGTATTCTTGGTGCAACATCTATCGTAAATTTTTTCTTCAGTGGAATTACTCAGGAACAGCTTGCTATTGCAACAGATGTCGTACAAACTTTTGTCGGATAATTCATAAGCGCAGGTTGAGCCAGTTTTCTTAACTGGTTACCTGCGCTTATTGTTTTTATTTGAATGCTATTTTTACAGAGGAAGTTTTTATGGAAGAAGATTATAGCCTGCCAGTTCATACATCACTTATGGAAAAGAAACAGTTATTAGGAATCGGGCCATCTGCTTTTTATACAATTTTGTTTATCACAACAATTTTAACTGCACTTGTAAGCTTTTATTGTATAGGAATCGGAATAGTGGCAGTTTTGATTTGCAGACGTCTTTGTAAAAAAGAGCCTATGCTTATAGAGTTTCTTTTTGAAAATCTTATGCAACAGGATATTTATGAGGGATAAAAATGAAACCATTGAATTTTAAGTTTTATAAAAAGAATACAACTCCGCTTTCTTCTCTTTGTCCCTGGATTGTTATGGCAGACGAAGGTATAGTAAAGCTTAAAGGTGAAGCACTTACTTGTGCTTATGAGTTTATTGCTCCTGATATTGCAAGTGCTTCTAAAGGAAAAATCAATTCTATTTCCAATATGTTTAACAATGCTATGATACAGCTTAGTGCAAATGGAAATTGGACAATCCAGTTTGAGCTTCAGCGCAGTCAGAGCAATTTTTATCCTGGAAGCAGTTTTGAAAGTTTTACAGGTTATTTAATTGACAGAGAAAGAGAGCTTAATTTTACTTATCAGAAAAATCATTATAAAAACAGATATTTTTTAATTTTTACATATTTCTTACCACGTCAGGTTGAAGCAAAAGTTAAACGCTTTGTAATGAAAAGTAATAATGACGATGAAGATAAAGATTTTAAGAATTTACAGAATGAAATCAAAAATTTTAAAATGCATACACACAAGGTAGCTTCTGTTCTAGGCTCTATAATGTATGTAAAAAAATTGAACAGTAGCGAACTTTTATCACTTATACATTCTTCTGTAAGTCTTGACTGGAGTAAAATGGTGTATCCGGAAGATCACCATATCTTTATTGATAATGTTGTAACCGACCAGAATCTTGAAAATTCTATGCCGCTAAAACTTGGTAAATATTATATTCCTATCGTTGCCGTAAACAGTTTTCCTTCAATTACACTTCCTGCAATGTTTGATGTAATCAACAAGGTAAATTGTGAACTTCGCTGGAGTACAAGATTTTGTTGCTATTCAAAACAGGAAGCCTACAAAATAATTGAAAGTGCCGAAAAACGATTTCATTCTGCAAGAAAGAGCATTGGTCAGCTTGTTATGGAATCAACCTTGCATACAGAAAGTACACGTGAAAACTCTGCGGCACTTGCAGAAGAAAGCGATGCGGCAGACGCTAAGATAGAGCTTACAATGGGAAGTGTAGGTTATGGCGATTACTGTTCTAATGTAATGGTTTGGGATGAAGATATAGAGCTTGCAGAAGAAAAAGCTCAGAATGTTGCAAGTCTTATTTCAGCCTGTGGATTTTCTACAAAAATCGAAAGTTTAAATGCACTACAGGCTTTTTTATCTATGCAACCAGGAAATATTTATGCAAACAGAAGAACTCTTTTCTGTTCTACTGGTAATGTAAGCCATATAATTCCTATTTCTTCTGTATGGTCAGGACTTACAGAAAATAATTTTATGAAAGATGTATGCGGTGAATCTCACCCTCATGTAGTTTGCGATACAGAGTTTGACATTCCTTTTTATTTGAATCTGAATGTACGTGATGTAGGACATACCTGGATAAGTGGAAGGACTGGTGCAGGTAAATCAACTCTTCTTGCCTTGCTCGAAGCTCAGTGGCTTAAATATCCGAATAATCAGGTGATTATTTTTGACAAAGATCGTTCTGCACGAAATCTTACAATGTGTTGCGGCGGAATCTATATTGAGCCTGGAAAAGATGAAGTTGCTTTTCAGCCGCTTGCAGAAATTGATGATTATGAAGGACAGACTTGGGCAACTGAGTTTATAGAAATACTTCTTGCAGAGCAGAAAGTTGAAGTTACTGCAGGTATGAGGAAAGCTATTTTTGAAGCAATTAAACTTCTTTCAACAAAAGATAAAATATCAAGAACTCTTACATCATTCTCACAGTATTGCAGTTATCAGAATCCGGACACACAGAATAATGATATTGTAGACGGAATTGCGCCTTATGTTCTTGGCGGCCAGTACGGAAATCTTTTTGATAACGATAATTCAAACATTACTCTTTCTTCCTGGACAATGATTGAAATGGGGACATTGATGAATATGGCAAAAGGTGCAGTAGCTCCGGCTCTTGATTATCTTTTTTTGCAGTGTGAGAAGAAATTTACTGGCAGACCGACCTTGCTTGTTCTTGATGAAGCCTGGTTATTCTTTAAGAACGAACTTTTTGCAAAAAAGATTGTTGAATGGCTTAAAGTATTACGAAAGAAAAACGTATTTGTAGTTTTTGCAACACAGGAAATTGACGATGCTTCTAAAAGTGCTATCGCTAGTACGCTTGTAAGCCAGTGCGTTACAAAAATCTATCTTGCAGATGAAGAAGCTCTTACACCAATGAATAAAGAAGCTTATAGAAAATTCGGACTTGAAGATTCAGAAATTAATCTGCTTTCAAAGTTACAAAAGAAAATGGACTATTTTTATAAATCTTCAATGGGAACAAGACGCTTCCAGCTTGCATTAGACGAGCTTCAACTTGCGATTCTTACCTGTAGCTCCGAAGAACATAAGCTTCTTGATAAACTCGAAGAAAAATTCGGCAAGAATACTGGCAGGGAGCTTGTAGAAGAAATTCTGAAAGCCAAAGGAATTGATTATAAATACCTTACAGAAGATAGTGTAGCATAAACATAAAGCGCAGGTCTGCGCTCAAAGGAGGTTATTATGAAAAAACGATTTTTAGTTTATTTATTAACAGTTACAATTTGCAAAAATGTGTTTGCAACTGGCGCTATGATTACACTAGACCCTACAGTAAATGCTTCTGTAATAACTGAATTTTTAACATCATTGACAGAACTTTACGAAATGTATGACCAGACTATGCAGAATATTGAAATGATTCAGCAGAAGTATGAACAAATGCAGTTTTATATTGACAGGGCGCAGAACTGGAAATGGGAAGAAGTTGAGTGGGATGGTGATTTAGACTTTCGTAATGAAATTAAAAATGCAACATCACAAGTGAATAAACAGTTAACAAATATTAGAAAGATCAAAGATTCACTTACATCTAATACTGTGTCTTGGGGAGGTCAATCTTTTAGCATTGCTTCTTTAGCAGGAATACCTATTGAAGGGCAGGGAAATCTGGAAGCATTTGTAAAAGAAGGTGCAAAGTATTACGAAGATGGATTTAAAAAAGCTGCAAAAGTATGGGAAGAAGGAGTTCCTGAAAAAGAAGCTCAATATATATGGTCTAAATATGGTTTATCACCTGCCAATTATAAAATGGTACGTGATGTTGAGAAGAAGCTTAGTGAAACAACGGGACTGTTAATCGGTTATATTGAAGATTCAGATGCAAAAAAAGAAATTGAAACTGAACAGGCAAAAATAATAGAAAATATTATGGATATGCTTCAACAGGAAGGTGTAACTTCCGACCAGATTGCTTCAGTAAATGCTATGTTGCAGGAACAGACAATTTTTTCTTTAAGAGATATTGAGAAAAAAATGGAACAGGCTATGGGTTATATGGCCTGGTATAATCAGCTTCTTGCACAGAAAGAAGAATCTGAAGCTCAGTCAAAATTAGAAAAACAGAAAGAAGCTATGAAAACTTCTATTCCAAATAATTTTTAACAAATCTATAGTATTATAGTATTATTATATTAATATAGTTTTAAGGAGGTTTTGACCAAAAACATTATTTAGAATTATCGGTATTATTATTTTTTTTGTATCGCTATCTTTTGTTTCATGTGATTTTTTTGCTGATGGTGATTTAAGTCAGACTGACAACAATCCAGGTACTAGTGGAAACGGTACAAGTGGTCTGCAGATTACAAGTCTTAAAATTGATAAGACAAAATTGAGTCTTAAAGTTGGAAGTCTTGAATATATTAGCATTGATTATAAACCTGCAAATGCAGATTTTTCTCCTTCTTATAGTTACGATGATACGATTATTGAAGTCAGTGCTAAAGATAATGGTGTTGTTATAAAAGGACTTCAGGAAGGGCAAACTGAATTTTCTGTTTCTTGTAATAATCGCTCGGCAACCTGTATTATTTCCGTAACTGGTTATGAGATTGGTTATGAAAAAATACTAGAGCCTTATATTTATTCCAATACAAATATACTTCAATTATCTCCGGAACATTCAGAAAAAATATTTGTTTCATTATATGGTGGTACTGCCGCAGATATAAATGATTACTCATGGACTATTGAAGATAATTCAGTAGGAACAATTCAGCCAACAGGACAATACTGTCTTATAAAGGCAAAATCAGCAGGTTATACAAGAATTAAAGTTACACACCCGAAAGCTGCATATCCTTTTTATATGGGTATGTACGTTTTTGATGACCCATCTAATGCAACATTCATTACTACTCCTAATAACATTCTAACAATGAATATGGACGATAATGAAAAAACTGTAAATGTAAGTCTTGTAAATGGTTATGAATCTTCTCTTGATAGTGCCTTTAATTGGGAAATCATTGACAGTAATTCTAATGATTGTCCTATAAACTTGAATTACAACGGTGCAAGAGCAGTTGTTACTCCAAAGAAAAATGGTTGCTGTACTGTGAGAATTACACATCCGGACGCAGTTTATCCGCTTGATATTCTTTGTCGAGTTATTTCAATCGTAAAAAATGTTTATATAGAGCCTGATAAAACAGTTATTACTCTTGATGGGCAGAGAGAAGAAACAATTTCTTCAAATCTTATAAATATTAATATTGGGGAATATTCAATTAATGATTATTCTTACAGTATTCAAAATCCGGAAGTTGCAGAAATAACAACCGAAATCGGTAATATGGTATCGGTAAGAGGTTTGAAGAACGGTTCTACTAAACTTATTATAGGCCATCCTACTTCAGCTTATACAAGAGAAGTCCTGCTCATATCTACAAATCAGCTTGCTGATGCTATAGACGCTTCTTGTTTTATTACTACAACTCAAAATTATATAAGAACCAAAGTAGGTGCATCACAAACAGAACTTAATATAAGTCTTAAAGGTGGCGATGATGGTGATGAAAAGGATTTTGTCTGGACTGTAAAAAGTACTGCCAGTGATGGAAGTAATGATGATGTAATTTCTCTTGAAACACCAACAGGAAAAGCTATTTTCAGTCGTCTTGCAAAATCTACATTATCTTTTGGTAATGCATATATTACTCCATTAAAAGAAGGAACGGCCGTAATTACAGTCAGTCATCCTAAAGTATTATATCCTACCGAAATCTTAATTAAAGTTCTTTCTCAGGACGCAGTTCTCGAAGAACCTTTATATTTTAAGGGTGATGGACTTGTCAGAATATTAAATGGGCAGTCATTTGATTATACTGTAACTCTCAACGGTACTAATAAGAAGCCTGATGATATTCAAAATATTTCCTGGACTTCTGATGATGTACGTTTAAGTGTTGTCGGAAATGAAGATAAAGCAACAATTACTGCACCTTCATTAGGAACAGGACAGACAATTTCTCACATAAATATTTCACATCCTAAAGTTGATTATCCAAAATCAGTATTAATACTTACTGCAGATGATGAAGAAACTTTAATGAATATGAAAGCTTTGTATACGGACAAAGATTATTACAACATTGAAGTAGGTAAAACAATTCATTTCGGAGTAGAAACAATTGGCTTTGATGATGATTATGATTTTAGCCTTATGCGCTGGAGTGTAGACAAAACTGGAATAATTGATTATACAGCTACAGATACAGATAAAAGATATATAAGTATTACAGGCTTAAAATCCGGCACTGTAAAACTTACTGCTTCAATCGAAGATTGTGAGTGTGTATTTACAATTACAGTTCTTCCGGTTGGTGCAGTGCAGACACAAGCCGAATATTATTTTACAACAAGTCAGAATGTCGTTGTTTTTGGAGAAACTAATATAGCTAAAGTTGTTCAGGTTGTAGCAGTTAATATGCCTTCAATAAAATATAATGATATTACCTGGACTTGTTCTGATGAAAGCATTTGTACTGTTATTCCAAACCGAACATCGGCAACAATTTCTTCTTTGAAAGAAGGTGAAGCTATTATTACAGTATCTCACCCTGAAAGTCAGAATAATCTTAAAATTTATGTAAAAATTGGTAGCGAATATCTTGTTCAGGATTCTTCTGTTGTTTATATTTCATCACAAGATGTAATGACAATGCTTAAAGACGACCAGGCTCAGAAGCTTCAGGCCGTTCTTGCAAACTATAATGGAAATGACGGTGCGCATTTTAATTTCTCTATTGATAATGAAAATGTTGCAAAAATATCTGCGCAGTCTGTTACTGGTACAGCTTTTATAAAACCTGTTGGAAGCGGACAGGCAGAAGTTACGATTACTAATTCTCTTGCAGATATTAGTAAGAAAGTTTTAATTGTTGTCGGTAATAGTGCTGAAGAACTTGCTGGTATAACTTATTTGACTACTTCAAATAATGTTGTTTCTATAGGTGAGGGTAGAACAAAGACTGTAAGTGTATCTGTAAAGAATTCAGATGAAATTATTCTTGATGGTTATTCCTGGGTAAGCAGTAATTACTCTGTTGCAGATGTTATTGAAAATGGTGCAACTGCTTCCATAAAAGCAAATAGCCAGGGAACTGCAATAATAACAGTAACAAATACTCATTGTACTTATCCTTTGCAGATTATAGTTCATGTTGTGGATCCAATCGCTGCCGCCGCTAACCCGTATATTCAGTTATCGTCAAGCGTTATGGTTATTGATACAAATAATACATATTCTTCTGTTACAGCTGAACTTGTTGGTGGAGATATTAGTGATTATTCCAACTTTATCTGGACTAGCAATAATTCTCAGATTTGTAATGTTTATGGACAGAATGAAGTAGGAAAAATCAAAGGAATAAGTGAAGGTACAACATTTATTACTGTTTCACACCCTAAGGCAAATTATACAGCTCAGATTCTTGTTATTTGTGAAAAGAAGATGAATAACGATTGTTATATCTCTGTTCCTACAAGTGTTATTAATATGAAACCTACAGATGATTTTACAACCATAACTGCGACACTTATAAATGGTGATATTAATGACAAATATAATTTCAACTGGTCTATGGATGTTTATGATATTGTAGATATGCAATATTCTGCAAATGTTTGTACAATCAGACCTAAGCAGGCTGGAACTACTAATATTACAATTTCGCACCCGAAAGCTGATTATGACCAGCAGATAATTGTTACCGTTCAGGAATATTCTTCTTTTGCATTTCCATCTACAAACATTACTGTTCTACAGGGCGATGTGAAATTTGTTAATATGCAGGTTCCTGTAACTACTGTAAAAACACACGTAGAGTATTACGTCAAAAACGAAAATATCTGTTCTATTTCCGGAACAAAAGAAGTTGCTCAAATTACAGGAATTACAAATGGTACTACAACTGTAACTGCAAAATTGATTGCTTCAAATAGTGGAATAGAGCAGGCTTCGGCAGATATGATGGTTTATATAAAAGAACGAGCCACAACCGATGCTTATATTACTTCAAGCTCTACAATCTATACAGTTACTAAAGGTAAAAGCCAGACCTTAAAAGCAACTATTACAGGTACAGACGTGAATCCGGCAGACCAGGCAGGCTTAAAATGGAATACCTCTGATAGTGATATTATTGAGCTTACGGGAATTGGCGCAGACGGTTATGTCAAAGGTTCATCAATTTACATAACTGCAAAAAAGCCTGGAGAAGCAATTATCACTTGCAGCCATGAAAAGGCAAAATCTGCACTTGAGTTTTATGTTGTAGTTCCTGGAACAGAAAAGAAGATTATTACTCTTGATAAAACCTACCTTACGGCAGTAAAGGGTAGTCAGAACGTTACTGTAAAAGCAACTATCGAAAATGCTGAAAGTAATGATGATTATAATAACCTTGAATGGAAAAGTGTTGCCGCAAACGGTTTAGACGGAAGTTCAATAGCACGTGTAATGGGTTCAGGAAAAACAGTCCATATTTATCCAGTTTCTCCTGGCGAAGTTACAATCTATGCTTCACTTCCTGATACGGATTCTGTCGGTAAATGTACTGTAATTGTAGAAGCCGGAAAATCTTTCAGTCTTGATACTACAGGATTGTTTATACATCCTTATGAGGTAAAAGAAATTCCTTATAAAGTAAGTCCTAATAATGCAGTTATCAGTTGGAATGTAAATACTACAACTGGTGAGGACTACTTTACTTTTGAAGATTTGGGATATGATTCAAATGGTAATGGAAAAGTTCAGATTACAGGTATTAAAGAAGGGCAGGGATTTGTAATTGCTTCTACTGATGGTGGTGCTACCGGAAGAATGACCGTAAAATGCGGCTGGACTTATGACTTCAAGATACAGGGAAATACCACATTTAATATTGATCCAAAAACACCTCTTGAAGTTACTTACACAGTCTGTCCTAAAGACGCAATAATTACAGTTGATTCAGCTGATATTGATGATTACTTTATTGCTGATGTACTATCTTACGGAGAAGTAGTGCAAGATGATTATATGAAAGAATCACTTGGAAAGGGTAGTATTAAAATTACTCCATTGAGAGAATGCGACCACATGATGAATATTACTTTACGGGCTACAAACCCTGTGAATAATCAGGTAGTTGGAGAAATACCGATTAGAGGTTATTCAAAATATCGAAATCTTGAAGTTGAAGTAAAGAATCCAAACAGAGTAGTCGGAAAGTGGTCAAGATATAGTGATGATAAAATTATCCTTGGTGATGGTGAAAAAATACAATTATCACTTGTCTTGAAACAGACTGATGCTGATGCTTATGTAAAGAGAGTTGAATACAACAAAAAAGTTGCTAACAGCTGGGTAAAGATTCAGGGAATTCAAAGTGGTAATAATTATGAAATGTTTGTAGAACATCAGCAGGATATTATCAACACCTGGGAAGAAACTTATTATTACATAAATAACCTTTATTATGACCCAGAATACCCTCAATGGACTGCATTCCATTGGGAGCATTTTAGAAACTCTAACGGTAAATGGCTTTCTCTTGTAAAACCTGGATATAGCCTGGTAAATTTGCCTGAATATGATGTTTATGATGATAAGTTTGGCACGAGTCATTTATATTATCCTAGATATGGTGCTGAAGGAATGTATCTTGGTTATAGAATAAATGACAAAAATCCTACTACATCTTTTGGATATAAATATTATGAAGAAGTTACTTATGGGCTAAATAACGTTGAGGCGCACGAACAAGGTAAAGACGTAATAATAAAAGAGGATGCCTTAAGAAATCTTTATAGTAATATTTGGGCTGACCAGATTCATTGGTTATCGTCAGATATTAATGATTTGACTTATTGGATATGGAATTTTAAGGATAAAAAAGTAAGGCAAGTTCCTTTCAAGTGGGCAGAAGGCTGGAAAAAAATATATTGTTCCTGGCAGGAAGCAGAGTCTTGGGAAGAACAGGATACTAATGTTCTTACAGAAGATTTGTCTTATCGAGGAACACGTATGAGTGTTTATGATTTTGAACATAGTCCTTGGTTATACTGTCCTGGAACTATACAGACTTATGAACACGATTTTTCATTCAGCCTTTCTGATATTGAAAACGGAACTTATCAGAATGGAAAATTCGGTAATTCTTGTGTTGTTGCACCTCATATTATGACTGAGAATGTAAATGCAGAAAAGCTTACAGAAACTTGTGTAAGCTCGAATGACGCAGTGCAAGATTATGTATTAGACGGATTTATAACAGTTTATCTAACTCACTGCGGCAAGGAAGAAATGACAGACTTAAATATTCCAGTTTATGTTGAAACAAGAGAGTGCAGATGTAAATAAGTTATAAAAAAAGGACTGCCACACGGCAATCCTTTTTTGTTGTTACTTAAAAATTAATTTTTTGTAAATGTAATTTGAGTATTTTGCGGCAAACCTATAAAGTTAGTCAGAACTAATGTATTTCCATTCAGATTATATGTACAAGTACTTGAAAGATTTTGATTTTGAGTAGTGTTTACGATATTCAATGTTGTTGCGCTTTGTATGCTCCAGGTAAAAGTATTTTCACCTTGATTTCCTGTTTTATAACATCTACCTGTACCATCGCTACGGAACTGAATTGTATTAATAAGACCATTTGTATACGTTGTAGTCCAAGAACCTATAAATGCCGTAACTGAAGGTATTTGATTATTTCCACCATTCCCACCACCGTTATTGCCGCCACCGTTACTTCCGCCGTTGTTACCACCATTATTACCTGAATTGTTTCCAAATACTACTGTACATTCATTAGATTCTACATTTGCAGTTTCATTAAACAGTGTTATTGTTATAGTTCCTGAGTTTGCAGAAAAAAGGCTGATTTGATTTTCTCTATAATTATAATCTGCACGAGTAAGCTGGAGATTAGACGGGTTTGATTTAATTTTAATTTTGTATGTATCTGAACTATAGCAGGCAAATCTGTTTATATTAGATATAGTTCCGGTAACATTGCAATTAAGATTTACATTGTAATCTAAAAGAGTAATCGAGCAATTACTTCTTGGTGTTGAAGAACCAGAATTTGTTGTTCCTGTTGGATTTGAATTATTTTGTGAATTATCTGCAGGGCTTGTATTTGTCGGATTTGAACAGGCAACAAATAAATTTATTAATAAAAGAATTGATAATGATGTTTTAAATATCTTTTTCATAGTTATAGCACTCCTATAATTATTCAGTGAAGCGCAGGTCTGCGCTCTTATTTTTCTGCGATGAACCAATCTATAACTGGCAAAATGTCTTTTAATTTTCTTATTAGGATAGGAGAAATAATGTTTCTTCCGTCAAGAAGATGTCCGAAATTTTGCAGATACAAAAGGCTCTTATCACCAAAATTCTCAGTACAAAACTTACTGAGTAATTTGTCGTTACGAAGTTGATCCAACTTCTTATAATTTAAGCTCTTTGTAATATCTGTTACATATCTATCCTTTGGAAGCGGTGTGCCTTTTTTGCCTTCGGTTTCCTGGTAAAACCAGTCCGTAGGTTCCACAAACGGTAGCATTGAATATATGAAATTCAATGAAGGAGTTATATATTTTCCGGTGGCAACTTTCATAAGGTAACCTACGGAAAATTTTTTATTTAGCTTTTCGTTCCAGAACTCTGTTATTTTTCTTTTATCACAAATATTTAATAAATACAACTGTCCAAGCGATAACTCAGACCTTTCTATATACAATTTTGCCATAATACAGCACCCTTTAATCAGTATAACTGATTTTCTAAGTAATCGCCATATTCAACAATATGATTGCACCACGAAAGACTTAAAGGTTCTAAAAAACGTATTGAATATCTGAAATATCCGCCTGCGGCAGAATCAGCGCTTATGACAATACCTGGTAATTTTAGTTTTTCTTCTTCAAAATCGCAGAGTAGAGAAGCTTTATCACCAATCTTTATCAAAGAACGATTTCCTGTAAGCATAGCTCCATGGATAGAAGCATTGGAAATAATGCATTTGATGTTTCCGTTGGTAAATAAAAGATTCAAATCAGGCCTGGCAAGTCCGAAGATATTCCAGTTTTTCATTCCAATATCATAACGGAATTCCCTTCGGCTATCAGATTTCTTTAGAATCTCATTTATTTTTATAAGTTCTTTCTCGAAGTCCTGTGGCAATGGATCTTCAAAAAATAATGTAAAACTGTTATTCATAGAGAAATCTTTTATAACGGAAACAAATATTTCTATTCTACGTTTTATTAAAGTATTTTTATTTTCTGTATCTATTGTCAAAATTCCATTTTCCGGAAGCTCGTTACCACAAACAACAGTTGTCTTTTCTGTTGTAAAGTTTTCAGGTCGTAGTATTGTCGTTATACCGCCGAATGAACGAAAATAAATATTCTTAATGTTTAATCTTTCGAAGAATTCTTTTGATACCATTCTACTTCCTACTTGTATTTGATTTTATAATTATATCTCTTGGTAAGAGTTTCAATATTGTATGAATTGTTTTTACCTTTTTTGCAAAGGTATGCAAGTTGCCAGAAATAAGAAGCAGGAAGCTTATAAACCTCTCCTTCAGTTTTTTGATTCAGATAGTCCATAGCTCTCTTGAATCTGTCGAAGCTTCTTCTTCCTTCTAAAATCGAAATTATTGAAAACTCTTTATTAACATTATACAGGCTAAAAAGATTCTTGCTACATTTTTCTTTACTGCAACAAATATATATTCTTGCATGATGTGGAAAATGATAATAAAGAATGAAAGGGTAATTATCATCTAGAGTTATTTCTGATTGATGATTGTCTATGTGCTTAGAAACAAATACACCTTCTGCGTAAATATGATAATAATTTTCTTCTGATGGAATTAAAACAGAAATCATTAATTAAATAATAAATAATACTAGACAAATAGTCAAGTTAGGGTTATATTATATGTATCAGAGTGCTGTAAGGAGATTATATGAGTGATGTTAACACATCAACAAAACCTGGCACTACTGCGCCTTCAAAGAAAAATCCGTACAAGGAAGCTATCCTCAACAACTGCAATGCGCTTCGTGATGCAAATGAAAATGGTACTGCCTGCTATCTTGGCGGAACAGAAAGAGATGGTAAACTTGTAATCAAAGCTGAAAAGCCTATTACAAA
Source organism: uncultured Treponema sp. (assembly GCA_946537975.1). Lineage (GTDB taxonomy): Bacteria > Spirochaetota > Spirochaetia > Treponematales > Treponemataceae > Treponema_D. The sequence continues at coordinate 35,505 of CAMNGG010000252.1, forward strand.
TGCCATTAACGGAAATGAGATTAAAGGTACTAATCAGCTTATTCTTCAGAACGCATTCAAAGCCGCAGGTCTTAAAGACCGTGAAGTTCTTACTTTTGAACAGGCTCAAAAGAATGGAATCCTTATCAGAAAGAACAGCCCTAATGTAAACATTACGCTTTCAACTTCTTTCAACAAGGAAACAAATTCCTGGAATCCAAATCTCATACGTGAGTTCCCAAAATCAAGTTGTTTTGTTCTTGATAAAGACGGAAAGCCAATGTCACCTGCAGGAACTTTTGCCCTTGCAAAAGAAAACTCTGAACGTTTTTCAAAGGTGAATAAGAACAGAGCTTTTGCCCACAATGAAAAAACAACTTCTGAACAGAGAGATAAGCTTCTCGAAAACAATGCCTATGAACATAAGAGAGCCATTGATTATCTTACAGTTACAGGCGGCAATGTTGATGAATACAGACAGAAGTTTCTTTTTTTACCACCTATTGAGGAACTCGAGGGTATAACTGAAGAAAGTTATAATGCTCGTAAAAAAATTATTGAAAAAGAAAAAGAAATGCTTGCTCAGCTTGAAGCAAAATATCCAACTCCTCAAACTCTTGAACAGCAGAAATACAGAGCATACAGTGATGAAAAGCGCCTTGCAGAATATAAAAAAGAACACACAACAGAAACTCCTGTAATTGACGCAACAAACACACATGATCCAGTTGATTATGTCGGCAAGTATATGGCCGCTTGTAAGCTCGAAGCTGAGTTTGTTACAGACAAAGAATCGCAGAGAGAAGTGCAGAGCCGCATTTCTCAGAACCTGCAGAAAAGCTTTGATGAAAACAATTACAATTCTGCCTTTACCTTTGGCGCTGAATGCGAGGAACGTGCGAAAGCCGTTATTTCTGATTTTCGCAAACAGTCTCGCGAGCAGCAGAGAGGTGTCGCAGTCGAACGATCTGTTACTCAGGAACGACCCGAGCAGAACATAGAAATGACACTCTAATCAAAAATCCTCTTGTTTTGTCCTGTTGGAAATTATCTGCATAGTTTTATAACTGTGCAGATTTTTCCTGCGGGATTTATTTTTTTTTAGTCAAAGGTAAAGAAAATGGCAGAATTAAATAAATCTAACAAACAGACAATTAATGTAAATACATATCGATTTGCAGGTGGCCAAACACTAGATGAAATCTTAAAATCACAGACAAGCTGGGCTACGGATGAGCAATGTCTTTTAAATATGATTGATAGTGACTGGCGTGCCGTTGAAGATTTTATTACAGAAAAAGAAAAAGAACTTGCAAAAAAAATTCAAGCAGCTGCTAACAATCCTGAAACAGACTTAAAACTTCTTGCAGTACAGTCTGAAGTGGCAACTCAGTATTTGTGTCAGAAGCATACAAATCAAGAGCTTTGGGAAAAAGCAAGAAATGACACAAATGGAAGGACAAGACCTTATTCTAAGGATGTCGTGAACGTTGAAAACCAGATTAACTTTCCGTACGAACTTCCTTCCTGGATAAAAAATAGTATTGAAGAAATACCTAGTAACTGGTTTGAAAAAACTCCTCAGCAGCTACAGAAAGAACAAGACAAAGAAGAAAAACTTATAACAGAAATAGCAGCCTTTGAATATGAAGGACTCACATATATTCCTGTAAGAGCTTTTACTGACAACGAAAAAAATCTTGTTAATAATCGTAATGCAAAACAAATATGGAATGGAGCAATTATTGAAAAGCCGAAAAATGGTGAACAATATAGTTTAGAAGATTTCAAAACAAAATCAAAGACAAAAGATACAGACATTTTTTATTGTGTTGAAAGAGCAAAATTTTTTTCTCCTATTGAAAATGGAATTATTAATCTTAATGTTGATTCATTGAATAATCATTTTGATGATGATTTGAATAAGTTTAAAAATACATCAATAGTTCAAGATTTTATAAAAAATCATAGACCTTTAGTATTTGACAAGGAAAAAGATACTAAGTTGATGACAAATATAAGTAGTGTAATTACAGAAAGTGATGTTTTTTTAGAAAAAAATGAAACTCTCGGTGAGGTACGAATAAAATTTGGAAGTTTTAAAAGCGGTGGTGTAAATCATATTATTCAACGACGTATGGATAAAATGGTAAAGCATGAAGGAATTGATATTGAAACTGCCCAAAAAGAAACTACAGCTATTTTATTTATGTCATTAAAAAATGTTTCAGAAGCTCCTGCTACAAAAGAAACAAGTGGCCGTTATGCTATTTATAAAAACGGAATAAAAACAATCGTGGGTACTGATAAAAATGGAAGATATGTTGTTACTGGATTTGATTTTGATGATACAAAATCAGAAGCGGCAGAAGCCATACGAGCGGTGAACGCTCAATATGGATACACACCTGAGTTTCTCGAAATATACGCTCAAGTGGGAGCTGCTTACGCTTCCATGAATAATATAGCTCAACTGAATTCTGTTGTCAATGAAAATAAAATTCTTAAACAGAAACTTGAAAACGCAGACAAAACTATTCAAGAACAAAACAAAGAACTCGATATTTGGACAGCTAAAGCTGAAGCTGATAATAAAACAATACAAAATCTAAATGAACAGCTTGAACAGGAAAAAGCCTATCATACTTCTAGTTGTGTTATAACAGTTCCTCAACGAGATTCAAATGGAAATGAAATTATAGGTAAAGACGGTAAACCTCTTACTGCAAAACTTAATTGTACTGAAGGTGTAGATGCTGCTTTAGGCAAGCTATCAAAGAAGTGTGTGGATTTAACTTTAGAAAATCAACGACTTCAGGAAGAACTTGATAGAGTAAATAATAGGAACTCAAATTCACAATCAGATAATTCATCCTGGAGCGATTAAGAAAATCCGGACAAAACAACCGAGCGCAGGTCTGCGCTCTAACTTATAAAACACAAGGAGTAAATATATGAAACTAACATTTGAACAGTTAAAGAAATTTATCGAAAAGATTATTCCGGAAGGAAAAAAACTTTCTGACAAAAAAATAAAAGAGATTGCAGAAATTTATTCAACTGCAACAGAAGCAAAATAACCAGGAGAAAACTATGAAAATTGAACTTATCGAAAATACAGAATTTGGCTTTTACAATATTAAATTCAGCTCTAGACCTGATTATGAACACAATGCAGATATGCTCAATGAACTTAAAGCTAATGGCTGGGCATGGAGTAGACACAACGGTGTTTGGTATCCTCGAACAAATGAAGCAAAATCCAAAGCGAATAATTTTGCGACTGAGTTCGCAAAGAAATATAACGAGCCTGAGAAATCATTCGGACAGGAACTTTTTGAACGTACTCAGCGCATAGACGAGTGGAAGAAAGAACATCTTCCGCAGGAGCAAAATAACGAGCCTGTACACGAAGAAACTAAGTTTGTTGAACTTAATGATAATCAGAAGAAAGTTTACGAGCTTTTGAAAGCTACGAATAATTTTTCAGAAAGTCAGATTTTGGAAATGGTATCAAAAATTGATACTGCATATCAGACAGAGAACTTTGATATTCCTGAATTGTCCTGGGAAGAAATTAAGTCTTTTATTCATGCAGATGATTCTTTTGATTTAGCAAAAGACCTGCGTAATGTTTACAATCCAAATATTTCAGAAACCTATAACAAAATAAATGTAGTTTACAACTATATTCACGATTTAATGGATTTTGACGTTCTTGGGGAAAATCAATATGAGCGTAACGCAGACGCAGAATATCATACAATGTGTGAATATATACGTCATGATATTTTACAGCCTGTTTGTGAAAATATTGTAATGGGTAGATACAGTGATTTTTTTGATATGCAGGAAGATTTTATTTCCAGACGTGAAGAAAAGATTGCTGATATTTCAAAATCATATATGGAAAATCCTGCTATTAAAGAGCAGTATATCGGAATGAAACGAGCAGAGCTTCTTAAAAAAGCTCCGGAAATACTCAAAGGTCGTGAGTTCAATTCCTGGATTTTAAATGTTGATAATGACGGTCATTTCCTTTTCTACGAAAGCAACGGTTATCTTAAATCAGAATTTCTTAATGAAGATAAATACAATACAGTAAAAGATTTTCTTTCCAAGGTAGAAGAACTTGATTTGCTTGAAGAAAGTTCAAAGCAGTTGAAAGAAGAATATACCAAAATGCACAGTCTTTTGGAAAAGCCGCCAGTACAGATTCAGGAAGAACTTATTGCAAAAGAGGTTGAGGAAGAACTTTCAAATGCAGATGAAGAAATTGATACATCAATATCAGAGTATAATGACCTTGGAATTGATACACGTACAGGCGAGCTTTGGAACGGAGAAGAAAGTGAAGATATTTCTGAACCTGAAACACAGGAAGAAGAATCTACTGAACTCACACAGACAGATCTGGATAATGCAACAAAGGTTATTCCTGAAAATCAGTATCAGTTTATGCTCGAAAATGCTGCAGGAGAAGAAGCAGAATACTTCAAGCAGAAGCTCAAAAATATGGCGACAATCTGTGCAGATTTACAGAAACATTCAAACAAGGAAAATGTAAACAAGGATGGCTCTCACCCTTGTAAGCTTCATTATTTCCTTGGTAACTGCGACTGGTATATTTCAGAGCTTGATAATGACGGAATCGGCTTTGGTTACTGTATTCTCAATGGCGACCTTTATAATTCAGAGTGGGGAAGTGTAAATGTTTGTGGAGATTCTACTTACGAACAGCCGCTTACAAAAATGTCTATCAATGTTCCTATCCGTATAAACGGCTCGGAGTTCCACCGTTCAGTATCACCTGAGCTTGATCTTCATCTTGATGAAGATACAACAATCGAAAGAGAACTTTATAAGCTCGATAGCGAATACTTTGCTGATTACAAAAAATATGCAGAAAAAGATGAAAAAATACTTGCAAAATCATCAGAAGTAAGCATTAATATTATGGAAGAAACTAATCAGAAATTGGAGGTAGAATATGGCAGTAAAACAGATATTGGATATGAACGACGAGCTGGAATTTCCAGTGGAAGCAATCTTGATCAAGGACTGGAAGAGCCTGGAGCTGAAGCAGATAGGGGAAGTGATACCGGAAGAGGACAACGTGTACTACATAGCGAGAGAGAAGAAAATGGTAGCCTGGAAAACTCCGAAGGAATTCCTGAATTGCACACTTTCGGACGGAAATCTGAAATCAGTGATCTACATATCGAAGAAGGGCTTTCCGGCAATAATGAAATCTTACACAGCGAGAGGAGCTTTGAAGCAGGCGATTCAGATTTGCAACAAACAGGGCTGGAAAACGGACAGATTTCACATCGAGTGCGCACTGTCGAACCTGGAGATGGAACTGGAGTAAATCCAAACGAAAATACTTCCTCAGAGCCATTGCATGGTAATGAGGAAGTTATTGAAAAAGAAACTCCTGTTTACAACATCAACGGTACAGAGTATACACAGGAAACAATCGAAACTTTAATCACAGAAGATATTCAGAACGTATTAAATGACTTGAATCCTGCACCTGTAATCGAAGGTATTAGACTGTATCAGAATCCTGAACAGACTGGTAAAGTAAATATTCTCCTGCAGTATAATGCAAAAGAAAACGAAACTAACTGGCGAGAAGATAATTTGTTTAATGCCGTTATGGTTGAAAATCTCACTTTCAACGGAATGCCAGTTGATGTAAATCCAATTACACCTGAGAAATCAGGCACAATCGAGCAGTATCTTGAACACTTTGAAAGTCTTGGTGTAACCAATGAAAACGAAGCTATTGTAAAGCAGGCAGAAATGCTTGATGAACAGTTTGACTTTGCAAAGCTTGCTGATGATATTTGTCAGCAGTCTTATGAACAAAGTGGAGCAGGTTTTAATTACTATATTTATTTTGAAGAAATTGCAGGACTTGCAGGAAAAGACGTAGCTTGGGTTAAAGAAAATATCGAGAAAATCGGAGAAGCCCTTGAAGAACATAATGATGAATTACTTCTTGATTTTAATTTGAAAGAAGCTCTTGAAGAAGATTCTCTTGATCTTAATTTCTGTTCTGTAGGCGAAGATGCGAATGAACTTTTTAAAAAAGATGATTCAGGACGTTGGGTAAGAAAGACAGATAAAGAACTTGCTTATGAAAGAGCCATTGATGAACAGAGTTCTAAATGGGATGAATTAGAAGCTGCTTTTACAGGTCTTGAAACTTTCCGAGGTAATTTCGAAGAAATTAAGAGAGAAGTATTTGAACAGTATTTAGATAAAGGTATACATTTTAATGAAACACAAATATATTTCAACGAAACACAGTGGCAGGAAGAAACTGTATACAGACTGTTGGAAGAAAATATTAATTTTGGCGCATTAGCCGAAACTGCCGAAGAAGTGGAGGCTCCAAATCATTCTCAGCGTATGGAACAGCGCTCCACAGTCCTCGAAGATATTTCTTCAAAGATTGTTTCCGGTGAAATTAAAGCAGCAGACTATCAGAAATACTACGAAAAAAAATATTCTGAATTGTTTAATTCTGAAATCAAAGCTGTTTCTGAAAACGTCGAACATGAAGAAGTTCAAACACTCAAAAAACTTAGTAAGGAACAACAACAGGCTCTCGATAATATTCGTTTTATTATGCGAAATGACACGATGATGAGAGTTTTGGAAGAAGTCGAACTTAATCGAATAGGTGGAAAATATAATTCGTTTGCAGAGCGCCTTGACCACATTGCTGATGTAATTCGTAATACTAATAGTGAATCACTTGTTGCAGTTATTGCAAATATTGATTTTTCAAAATATGAAACAAATCCAGCATCTGTCGAACAGAAAATATTTGATTTAACAAATATATTTGAATTTTGGGAACGAGGTTTGGCACTAAACAAAGAACTTGAAAATTCAAAAGAACAAACCATATCTAAAGAACCTGAGCAGCTTACTTCAAAAAAAGACATTAAGGCTATCCGTGAACAGTGCAGAGAAATCTTACAGAAGCCTGATTCTGAAATCACAGAAGCAGATAAAGCTATTCTGGCACAGTACGAAGGTGCAGGCGGAATCAAAGAAGATAACCGTACTGCTTCCGGTATTTTGAACGAGTTCTATACGCCAAATAACCTTGTTGAAAAAGTATGGCAGATTGTAGATGCATACGCTCCTGGTGCAAAAACTGTTCTTGAGCCTTCTGCAGGTGTGGGCAAGTTTGCAAATAACAGACCTAACAACGAGTTTACAATGCACGAACTTGATGAAACTTCCGCAAGAATTAATAAGATTCTTCATCCTGAAGCAAATGTTATTCATGGCGCATATCAGAAGCAATTCTTCGATGCAGGCGAACGTATTCATACACCTGGGCAGAAAGTAAAGTATGATGTAGTTATCGGAAATCCGCCTTATGGATTGTACAACGATAAGTACAAAGGACTTGGCGAGGGCAAAGAGTTCGACCGTTACGAGGAATACTTTATTTCAAAAGGCTTGGACGCTTTGAAAGATGATGATTCAAGACTTGCTTTTGTAGTTCCATCAGGATTCTTGAATTCTTCAAAAGATAAGCAGAAAGAAATAATTGCTTCAAAAGGTCATATGATTGACGCATTCAGATTGCCTGAAAAGACATTCCCGACAACCGAAGTTGGTACTGATATTATCATTTTGAAAAAGTGGAAGCTTCCTGAAGGTCAAATGTATCCAGATAATTCCATGTTGCAAGCCGCCGTAGGTGCAATGTCTGACGGTAAGTATTTTGAAGCATATCCGGAGAAAATACTTGGTGAAGTAAAGACACGTACAAATCGTTTTGGAAAAGAAGAAAACTATGTTACAGTTCACGAAGGACTTACTATCCAGGACGAGCTGAACAAAATAGATTCATTCTTAAAGAATCCCAAAAATGAATGGACTGTCAAAGAACCTGAAAAATCAAGTTCGCCAAGTATTCAGCTCCAGCCTGCAGTAAACAAGGAGCAGACTGTAAGCCAGGATATTGCACAATCTACAGAAGTTGTCGAAGAAGAACTTGACGACCCTACAAAACGTCTGTATGAAGATCCAGACGGTATTTTCAAAACAAAACATCAGCTTACACGAGAAGAATTTGCAAAGTTCTATACAGGGGCAAACTTTACTCAGGAAGATTACAATATTTGGGGAGCAACAGACTGGAAGGGCAACGTTGATACTTCAAAGCTTACAGAAGCAGAACTTTCTTATCTCATATCAAGCGATAACTATGTAAAAATAAACGAAGGAGTTTATACAAATGCTATGCTTTATGCTACTGGTAATATCTATCAGAAGCTTGATGAACTTGAAGAAAATAAAGAAAACTTATCTTCTGAAAGCTACGAAAAAGCAAAAGCAATTCTCACAAATGCAATTCCAAAAGTTGTACCTATCGAAAATATCAAAATAGACGCACTTTCTCCGCTTGCTCAGGAATTTAAAGTTCATCGTGAAGTTACATCATCACGCTGGTATATGGGAAGAACAGAATTACAGACTGTTGAGCTTGATATAGATCTTCGTGAAGATTTTATAAATTGGGCAACCAATTGCAGTTCGCTTGATAACTTTGATGAAAACAATCAGAGCATAAATTCAAGACGTTCTATTTACAATTATTCTTCAGCTAAGATTTCACGAGAGGATATTCCTGAAGATATTTCCTGGACAGATATTGTAAATTACATCGACCGTGTTCCAGTCCCTACTCACATTGACGAGAAAAATGATACGAAAGAAGTAAAGAATAAGAAAAACCTTATTGCCGGAAATATCAAAGATGCTCGAAAGAATACCTGTTACGAGCTTTTCAATCGCTACATTCAGGAAGGACTTCCACAGGAAGATAAGGAACGTCTACAGAGTACCTGGAATAAAATTTACAATGCTACTGTTCATGCAGACTATAAAAAGCTTCCGCTTTTCATAGATGGAATGTCTACATTCAAAGGCGAACATCCGTTTATGCTTTATAAACAGCAGGTAGAAGGTGTATCACGTTTGCTTTCAAAAGGTAACGGTTTGCTCGCTTATGAAGTCGGAGTAGGTAAAACTGCTGCAGGTATTGTAACTACAATGGGACAGTTACAGACAGGAAGATGTAAGCGACCTGTTATAATTGTTCCAAATCAGGTATATAAAAAATGGGTTAATGATTTTAGGGAATTGTTTCCGGATGTAAAAATTAACGACTTATATAATCTTTCTGAAAAATACATTGATAAATATTTTGACGAAAGTACTCATTCTCTTTTAGTTGAGCCTGGTTCTGTTACTGTAATTACTGATTCAGCTTTACAGAAAATTACTTTCAGCGATGAGGTTTGTTCAAACGAGCTTGCAGAAGATTTCAGTTATTTACTTGGTGTAAGTGACGCTTTGCATAGTGGTGATGATAAAGAAAAAGCTAAAGCATATCAGAAGATTCAGAATGAAATCGGTAAAGCTTCACGTATACAGGTCAAGAAACTTCCTGAAGGTAGAGAGCAGGAAATTCAGCAGTCTTACATTTTCTTTGATAAATGTGGATTTGATAACGTTGTAATTGATGAAGCTCACAGATATAAGAATCTGTTTACAATTCCTCGCCCTAAACGTGGTGATAAAGGCGCACGTGAATTTGAAGGACTTGGAACAGGTAAACCTTCTATCAGAGCTGAAAAAGTATTCGGAATTACAACGCTCATTCAGCGCAGAAACGAAGATAGAAACGTATTCCTTTTGACCGCTACACCGTTTACAAACAATCCTCTTGAAGTTTATTCAATGCTTTCTTTCATGGGAAGAAAGGAGCTTATAAACCGTCATATTTACGATGTAAGAGATTTCTGTACAGAGTTTGCGCAGACTAAATTTGAATATGCAGTAAAACCGAGTGGTGAAATTGAACCTAAGCAGGTAATGAAAAACTTCAGAGGACAGAAGAAGCTCAAGAATCTTGTATTTGAATACATAGACGCAGTAAGTGCAAAAGAAGCAGGTATTGAACGACCGGAAGGCGAGCGACACCCAATCTATCTTGAACTTAGTCCTTTACAGCAGAGAATCATTAAACTGGAACAGGACGCTATTGCCGCCGCTGATAATCCTTATGTAACTCTTAAAGCAATGACTACAATGCGCACCTGTACGCTTTCTCCGGCTCTCTTAGACCCTGATGATTTTGCAAGTGTAGAAGATATTGTAATTCCACCAAAAAGTCAGATTGTCGAAAGTTCTCCAAAGCTTTCTTGGGTATGTAATACAGTTGCAGATCTTTACAAGCAGAAGCCTGAATGTGGACAGTTTATCTATATGCCACAAGGAAAAGACTATTTTGATGAAGTAAAGAGTTACCTTATTAAACAGGGAATCCCTGACGATGCTATTGATTATATTCATTCAACACACAATGGCAGTGCAGAAGATAAGGATAAAATTTCAGCACGTTTCAACAACAAGGAAGATAAATTAAAAATCCTTATCGGCACGGCCACAGTTGCGGAAGGTATAGACCTTAACGGTAACTCTATTGTTGAATACAATACAATGCTTGGCTGGAATCCTACGGAATCAATTCAGGTAGAAGGTCGTATCTGGCGACAGGGTAACGAGCAGGGCAAAGTTCATATCATGTATCCGCTTATGGAAAACTCAATAGACGCTCTTATCTATCAGAAGCATGATGAAAAGTCTAGCCGCATTAACTCTGTTCTTTCAAAAACTGATGATGGAAAAGACGCTATTGATACAGATGAAATAAATCCGGAAACTATCAAGTTCGAGCTTATTACAGACCCTGAAAAGAAAATCAAAATGATTATTGATGAAAAGACTGCCGAAAAGCGAAAGGAAATCAAAGTCATTGAAAATCGTCTTGAAACTATTCAGGAGCTTGAAGAAGATAGACAGAACTGTAAGACCCTGTACGATACCAACGTAGCAGAAAAAGAAAAATATAAATCTCTTTTGAAAACTGCACGAGAAGAATTGAAAGCTGATCCAAACAACTGGCAGAAAGAAGCAAGAGTTACAAGCAATGAAAGGGCAGTGGATACCTGCAATAAAGAAATTGCAAAGTCAAGAAACCGCCTTAATACAATCAGCTATAATTTCAATAAGTTTGATATTCACGAGCCTGAGCGTGAAGTACCTATTAAGCTTCAGGAGCTTGTAACAAAGAAAGCAGAACTTGAAGCTGATATTTCTGATATTGTAAACAGTAAGGACAGACTTATTGCAGATGAACAGAAAAAGCTTCTTGAAAAGAAGATTCTCTCAAAGCCAGTTGAAGAACTGCGCAGAGAATGGGTAGAGTATGTAAACAAAAATACCTGGTACAAGAAGCAGAATGATAAATCAAAAGACAGAAACGAAACTGTTCAAGAGCCGCTTGAAGCTGTAAAAGATTTCACAGTTCCAGAGGTTATGCTCAAGAAACTTGATAAAGCTATGGAAGAAATGGACTTCAAAGTTTTACATAATTATCTCAATTGGGGAGATAGAGATATTATTAGTGATAGTCATGAAAATGATAAAGCCATTGTAATTCTGCGAGAGCATTATGAAAAAACAAAGGGAGTAAAACTTCCTGAACAGTTTAGAAAAACTACTGAATATCTTGTTTCTGTATGTGATGAAAAAACACTTCCCGAAGTATGTAAATTCAAATCAATGGAAGAAGCTGTTGCTTATGCTTGTAGTAGTTGGCATGGTGAAGCATATCAGCGTGATGGCTATGTTGAATATGTAACCCTTGATAACTTTAAGAAAAACAGAGATGTTTCTGCATTGGCAAAGGATTTGCAAAAACATGAAGGCCAAGGTTATCTCGGTCATGGTTCACCAACTGGTTTTGGATATGATTGCAGTCCTAAGGGTGTAAAAATTGAAGCTTTTATAAATAAAAAACGAGAAGAATTCTTTGTAAACTGGAATCAGGTTGCAAAAATTAAAGCAAAACAATGGAACAGAGAATATCCGGCAGAATTTTCAATCAAAGACGAACCAAAGCGAGAAGGGGAGAAAAATCTCAAAAACATTCAAATGGTTCAGCAAGATTTGTTTGATTTTGATGAAGTCAAAGTACAAACAAAAACTCTTGATATTCGTATGCAGGGCTACAATTCTCAGTTTATTCTCTCAGACCAGGCACTTGAAAATTATCGTGGACTACCGCCATTTATTAAGAAGTCAGACAATGAATGGGTAATCAGATGTAAAGGCGAAGATTTTTCTAAACCGCAGGAAGGAATTGCTTCTTATGAACTTGTAGATATAAGCCTTACAAAAGAACAGTTACAGGGAATTGTAAAATCACATCTTTTCGCACAGCAACAGGAAATAAGCCACAAGAAGTTTGATGATCCGGAATATAAAGGAAAGGTAATTTGTCCAAAGCCTGAAATTTCAGATATGCAGAAAGAACTGCTCAAATCAAATGGTATCTCTGATAACGATTTGAAGAAAATAACAAAAGAAAACTTCAACGAACTTCTCTGCGAAGGTGAAAAGCCAATCTTGAAAAAGAAATTGCCACAACCAAAACAGTTGAAGCAGGATGCAAATCAGAAGCTTCTTCCAAACACAACAATCGAAATAACCGAAGATACAGACTTTGATTACGATTATTGAATGAAAGTTAGTTAATTATTTACGGAAAGAGTTCACCGAGCGCAGGTCTGCGCTCGGTGTTATTTTTTTATTTGTTGAATAAATTATTAGAAGCGTCTTTTGTTTTATCAATCAGATATTGAAGCTCAGGCAGAGAAGGGCGAGTGTAATATTCTGTCATTGTGAGAGAACTGTGTCCTACTAATTCACGAACATCTTCTGCAGGAAGATTTCTTCTCATTCTTGTTACATACGTAAAACGTAATGAATGAGGAACTAGCTTCCGGTTGCCCAATGGATTTAGTTTCAATAAGTTTACTTTTTTTATAAATGTTTTATAAAGGTGGTCTTGTGTAATAGGTTTACCAAGATGGGAAAACAGGAAATCATCAGAAGATAATTTATTAATAGCTATATAGTTTGCAACTTTTACAAGTGCTTCATCTGGTAGCGGAACAACACGATGTTTCTTATCTTCTTCATTTCCGGTCTTGTTGTAATCAGTTCTATAACCATCATTCCTGCAAAATCCATTTACTTCAAGATATTGATTTTTCAGATTTATCTGATTGACCTTTAATGCTCTTGCTTCACCTAGACGTAAGCCACAAGTTGCCGCTAAATAAAACAAAAGATAATCCTGGTAATTATCCCATAAGTCAACTTGAAATATTTTATTCAATTCTTCAGTTGCAAACACATCACATTTTTTACTATTCCTTGCAAACTTTTGAAATTGAGGTTTTGGAACTTGATATTCACATTTCCAAATAGTTTCATCATAAATGTTGCCAAAAGTTTCAAGATAAAAATTTTTCCAGGAGCCTGAATGATGTTTATGATTTTCTAAAAGATATTTTTCAATATCTGCGACACGTAATTCTTTGATATTATATTCTCCCCACTGCTGAATTATAAGCTCGATGTGTTGTCTTTTTTGAAGTCTTGTTTTATCAGAAATTCTTTTTCCAAAACTTTGCAGTCGCTTTATATGTTCGCTTTCCGGAAGGTACATATCTTTTGCAATATTCTTAATCAAATACTGATTCACAAAATTAAGCTTGGAAATATAAATTTCGGCCTGTTCTTTTGTCTTGCAATTTTTGCAAACTCTCTTGTGTTTTTTGTGCAAGGAATCTTCGTAAATATAAAACCATTTTGAAATAATCTTGTCTTTTTTAAATACCTTTTCTTCTAAGATTTTCATAATCAAACTCCTTAATGTTTATAATATAATTCATAATAGGAATGAATTATTTTTTCAAAGGATTTGATTATTGGTGTTGGCAGTTTAATCAATTCTTTATATAAGGGTAGTGTGTTTTTTATGTAAATATCTTCAGGATTTCCTGTAATTAAATATTCAACAGTAACATTCAGCTCTTTAGCAATTTTATAACCAACATCAATTTTAGGTAAACATTCTCTATTATTTACATAACACAATAAAGTTGCGTATGAAACTCCAATCTTTTCGGATAACTGTTTTAATTGAATATCCTGATAACTAAGTTCGTTTTTTAAATTATCTTTAAAGCTCATAGTGCCAATATAGCACTAATAAAATATTTTTTTATTGACAAAAATGATTTTTTAACTTACCTTGTTAAATAAAGATGAAAAGTCCTCGTTTTAGAATAATATTTATCCTAAAAACAAGAACTTTAAGCCATTGAGAATTGTTTATTTTCTTATTCTTAAAAGAATTATATGGGCAGTGAGAGGATCGAACTCCCGACATTCTGGGTGTAAACCAGACGCTCGTACCAGCTGAGCTAACTGCCCGATAAGTTATGTTTAATTTATAACATTTATACTCTTTTGTGTCAATAGAAAAGACCGAAAAATACAAGGAAATTTATACTTTTTTAATTAATTAAAGCCTTCCGATAATGACGATGATTATAAAGTGTGATAAAATTATTTACATTCAAAAGCAAGAGTGCAGATGCGGGAGTTTTTTTATTGAATAAGGAATTAATAAGTAAAACAGGTCTCATTTTCTCTTTGATTTTTCTCCTTTTTTCCTGCAAAAATACTGCTGAAACTAAACTGATTTTTAATGAAACAGAAACAATAAAAAAGAATGTAAAAGAAAGAGAGCAGGGAATTACCTGGACACAGGAAATTGAACAGGAAAGACTTACCGAATATGTACCCCGTTCATCAGCCATGTTTGGACTGGAAGTACCCTATACTAAAGAATTATTTAAAATCACTAAATCTATGCAGGCAGCCGTCTATCCAAACATGGAGGATTTTGGAAGCCTTAATCTTAATAATCTTCCTCCTTTATTAAAAGAAAAAATCAATAAATTCTGCGAAGCACTTTCACTGGACAAGCATGCTGGTGCGGAAAACTATTTCAATAGAAAATATATTTTTAATTACGTCTTCTTTGTAAAAGAGCTTGAGGAAGGCTGGGAAAATAATTTTGGTCAGACTTATCCTGAGCTTTCGGAAGATGAAAAACTCTTTACAAAATGGACCTTAGGAGAACCTTTTATAGGAGCAGAAATTACACAGATTCCTGTGCGTTTTTACACAAGCTGTGGTATTATAGATGTAACTCTATTTATAAACTCCAATGGAAATAATGAGCTTTACCAGATTTCTATAAACAGGTGGAAAAAAGTATGATGGAACAACACGACAAACTGACAGGAATAGAACGCGAGCTTGTACTCCAGTATCTGATTGATGGAAATGTGCCTGTAACTCTTACACCGGTAGAAGAACCAATTTCTGCTGATAAGGAGAATATGGAAGGAGAAATACGTTCCCTTACATCTCAGATTTTTCCGGTCGCTATAAAAGGTGAACACATCCGGGTTAAAAAGAATGGTGAAATACTTCTTGAAAATCCTGTGCAGTCTGTTGCGAGCTTTGCCAATAAAAATGTTAAGGTTGAATTTTATTTTAACAGGGTAGGCTTATATTTTATATCACCTGTAAAAGAAACAAAAAAAGGTCTTACCCTTTTAATTCCTGAAGAAATTGAACGTATTTCCGATGTTGAGGAAGAAGCTGATTATGATTTTTCCTCTGTAATTTATTTTGACTGTAAATCAAGACGAGATTTGAATCTTAAATGTGTTCCGGAAGAGGGAGTAGAGCTTTTTGTTCGTCCTGTCTGGAAAATTATTCCTCTTGAGTTTCAGAAAAAGGCTAAGGAATTACTGGAGCAGTTCGTTGAGCAGGCTAAGCAGGAAAAGAACGCCGGTAACGGTATTCAGCTTATACATGTCTGTAAATATCTTACAGAAGCTCATAACTCTAAAATGGAAGCAATGGAAAACAGGGTAAAACCCTTTTCAATCCTTTTTGTTGATCATGAAAGGCTTGTTGTAGGAATGGAAACCCAGAACTGTACTTTTTTTGCCAATGAAGAATATGGAATAAAGCTTTCTTTTTCGATAAAACGAGGGCCGATTTTAACACGAGATATTTTTGTAACCAGCGTAGTAAACAAAATCTATCGCAGTGCAGACGGCCTTTATTCCTGTGTAGATTTCCGCTATACGACTCTTCAGGAAGAAGATATGCGCTTTTTATACGAAAAAGCAACGAGTACTTTGTTTAATTAATTGTATTTGACTATTCTGTTTGCTGAGGCGGGGATTGTCTTGGATCATTTCCAATCAGGATTGCCAGCCCTTTTAGATATTCAATATTTTCACAGACAATCTTTATAATTACCATAAGAGGAACAGCAAGCAGCATTCCTGTAAAGCCCCAGATATATCCCCATAAAGAAAGACTTATAAGAATGATTACAGGTGATATACCAAGATTTTTACCTTCGATGCGTGGTTCAAGAATATTTCCCAGCACCATATTAACTGTCAGCATAAAAAGGAAAATAAACAAGGTTTTTCCCCAGTTTGGATAGAACTGAATAAGAGAAAAAATAGTAGTAAGACCAACAGAAATTACTGAACCGAAAATCGGAATAAAGTTCATTATAAAAGCGAGAAAGCCCCATACGATTGGGAAGTCCAGTCCTAAGATGAATGATGCAAGCCCGCATAAGACACCAGTTGCAAGAGAGATAAAAAATTTAATTGAAATATAACGCATTGTCTGGTTAATGATCTGGTTTGAGATTCTTGTGATTTTTGCCCGGTTATCTTTAAACGCATAATGCATTTTTCTTTTTGTGAGACGCATTTCAAGAAGAATGAACGCCGTCATAATTGCAATCAGAAAAAGTGTTTTAGAAAATGATATAACGCCAGAAGAAAGAGATACTGCAAGTTTTTGAGTATATTCGCGAACCTTTAATGAAGTCCATAGATTTTGAAAAAGACTTTTTGTATTGTCAATTTCTATTCCAAGATTAGTTGCTATCAGCTTGTAGATAGACATAAAACGTGTTTCGTATTTTGGAAATTCAGAAATGATACCTGTAAGTGAAGATATGAGAATTGATGTTATTCCAAGAAGAACTATGAAAAACAGAATAACGATTATTAATGAAGAAATAACCCATGGAATACCTGTCTTTACATTCAGCTTTTTAATAATCGGTAAAAATACGAATGAAAGCATGAAGGAAAGAACAACTGGTATTAAAACGTTAGCCATGGTTTTACACAGAAAACCTGCAAGTACTACTGCCAGAAACAATAAGAGATAAAAAATCCGGTTTGAAGTCTTGTTCTGATTACTATTCAGGTTTTCTGTTTCGTCCATGTGTGACTCCTGCAAGTGGTTTCGATAAGACAGGTGCTACAGCATCGTTCTTCTCGAACCACCACGTTTTAAGTTATTTCTTTGGTAAAATTTTATCAAATCCGCAGTATGGCACGAGTACTTTTGGAATTGTTACTGAGCCGTCTGCATTCTGATAGTTTTCGAGAATTGCAAGCATTGCGCGGCCTACGGCAATTGCAGTGCCGTTCAAAGTGTGAACGTACTTGTTCTTTCCGTCGTCGTCCTTGTATTTGATGTTGAGGCGGCGGGCCTGATAGTCTGTACAGTTAGAAGTAGAAGTTACTTCACCATATTCACCACCGTTGCGGCCAGGCATCCATGCTTCCAGGTCCCACTTGCGGTAAGCAGGGGCACCGAGGTCTCCAGTACAGGTATCTACAACATGGAACGGAAGTCCGAGTCCTGTAAAGATTTCCTCTTCAATCTGGCGGAGCTTTTCGTGAATCTCGTCGCTCTGTTCCGGAGTAGAGTAAGCAAACATTTCTACCTTATCAAACTGGTGAACGCGGTAGAGTCCCTTTGAGAACTGGCCTGCAGCACCTGCTTCGCGGCGGAAACAGTGTGAAAGTCCGCCGTAGAAACGTGGAAGACTTGCCTTGTCCAAAATCTCATCCTGGTGATATCCACCGAGAGTGATTTCAGCAGTAGCAACCAGACAGGTTCCTTCATCTTCGATTGAGTAAACGTTAGATTCATTTCCGCGTGGGTTGAAGCCGATACCTTTAAGAACCTCTTCCTTTGCGACATCAGGTGTAATGAACATCTGGAAGTTGTGCTTGCGGAGAGTGTTGAGGGCATACATAATCAAAGCCTGTTCAAGGAATACAGCTTCGTTTTTAAGATAGTAGAACTTTGGACCAGATACCTTTGTACCGCGGTCAAAGTCGATGATGTCGAGAGATTCGCCAAGCTGAACATGATCCTTTGGTTCAAAGTCGAATTTGCGAGGAGTTCCAACCTTTTTTACTTCGAGGTTTTCTGTATCGAGCTTTCCAACTGGAGCATCCGGGTGAACCATGTTAGGAATCTGGCGGGCAGCTTCTTCAAGGGCTGCTTCAGTTTCTTTTGTTTCTGCTTCTACGGCAGAGATTTCATCTTTAATTGCCTTTCCGGCTGCAATAAGCTCGTTGCGCTTTTCAGGCTCCAGCTTCTGTTTCATAGCCTGAGCGTTTTCATTGCGCTTCTGCTGAAGTCCCTGAAGCTTTGTTACAAGGGCAGTGCGCTTGTCAAAAAGTTCTACAACCTTGTCTGCATCAGCTGTCATGTTACGGTTGATGATATTCTGTTTTACAGCAGCGAGATTGTCTTTAATAAATTTGTAGTCCAACATATTCTTAGTCCTCTTATATTTCTGTCACCCCGGCCCTGAAACAAGTTCAGGGTTCGGGGTCTACTTTAATAGATCCTGAAACAAGTTCAGGATGACGGTTATTTATTTAGTTTGTAAGTTCGTATTTTATTGTCACGTTAGAAGTGATTGTTACATTTCCCTCTACGATTGGAGTTGGTGTTCCGGCCGCATTATCCATTGAAACGGCCTTAAACATCATGTCGTTTGAACGGCCTGCACTGGTATAGTCCTCACGGATTTCAATAACTCCATTTACCTTACAGCCACTTGCTCCTGCCAGAAGAGAAGCCGCATCCTGGGCATTTTTAATTGCGAGGGTTCGTGCTTCACGTAAAGCTGTTGCTTTATCTGATACAAGGTATTCAAAGGAAGTAACTCCATTTGCACCTGTATTATTTTTTACGGCAGCATCAATTACTTTTCCGGCAAGGTCTATATTTCTTACCAGAACAGAAATTGTGTTTCGAACTGTATATTCACCGGCATAAGAATGTGTATTATCCTGGGTAATAGAATAATCATAAGTAGAAATATCTGATGCAGGAATTCCGGCTTCTTTTATTGCATTAATTGTGTTAGTTGTGTTTATGGCATTACGCTCTGCAGTCTGCGGACAGTTCCAGCCAGTATTTCTTACAACAAATTTAATAGAAATCATATCTGGTTTTACCGAAACACTTCCTGAACCCGAAACTGTTATTGAGCGGACAGGGGCTTCTTCCTTTGCAGGACGTCCTAATACACAGGATGATAAAAGGGCAGAGCCCAATCCGATAATAAGAATAGATTTTAAAATTTTTTTCATAGAATCTATCTAACCTCCAAATAGAATCTTTTCAAATATATTATGCGCTTATTTGCATCATCCCAATACTTGCTTGCAGGATAATTTTTTGTAAGCGTTGTATAAGCATCGATTGCGCCCTTAATATCCCGGACATCTGATTTAGCTTCAAGTATTTGTCCCTGAAGATAAAGTGCTTCATCACGGTTATCTGTAGAAAGCTCAAAGAAATTATTAAGCTTTGCAAGCGCTGCCTTGTATTCTTTTTCATTATACAGAAGCTGGGCTTCTTTTAACAGAGTATCAGGTGTAATGTTATTCCCGGTATTTTGGTTTGTAGAAACTGAGGTATCTGCAACTGTAGTATTTGTGTCTGAAGACTTTGTAGATTGAGTTTCTTCTGAAGCTGTAGATGGCTGTGCCTCTTGTGTTGTGCCGGTTGTTGCTGTTTGTGCTGTTTGTGCTGTTTGTGCATTTTGTGCATTTTGTGCATTTTGTGCATTTTGTGAAGACTGACTTTCTTTGTTAGTCCGTGCAGACTGTGTAGCTGAAGAAGAACTTGACTTTTCGGCTTGTGAAGTCTCTTTGTTTT
>CAMNGG010000253.1 GCA_946537975.1 uncultured Treponema sp.
TTTTTCGAATGTATGATTCTATATTAGCATAAAAGAAGGTCTCTCTTAGAGAACTATCCTCTATGTCTAAATATCATAATAAACCAAAATTTTGATTTGTCAACGAAAACCTTTTCGTAAAACCTTTAACATTTAAACTTTTTTCCTAAATTTCTCTTTTATTTACCTCCAGCAGGCTTTTTTCCAGGCTTCTTTTATGTAAATCAAAAAGTTCATCCCAATTTAATACTGAATAAGATGCTTCTGTTTCCAGAACCTGAACCTCACATAATTTCTGAATGCACATAAGGGCCGCACCTTTTGAAATTTCAAAAAAATCATCATTATCAACGATTTTAAGCTCAGAACCACAGTTTTTCACAACAGAATTAAACTGTGGTACGCTCTGCTCAATAATTTCCAATATAAAATCGCGGCGATATCTGGGCTGACCGTGAATATATACAGTTTCCGGCTCAAGTAAAGGCACCATCATCGTAAGAGTTCCAAAAAGATCCTTTACCCATTCAGCATAAGAATCATCTACAGTATCAACCGTCTTTAAAACGGCTTCCGGCAGTCCTGTCTGCCCCTTCTGATAAGTTGTCCAGGAACGAGATATATATTCTCCTACCGCATAATTTCTTCCGGTCACAATCCGGCCATTCATAGTAATAGAAAGTCCTACACCTATTCCTTTTTCACCGCTTTCGGGATATGTCAAAAGCGGATTTCCGGCATAATTTCTTGCTAAAACACAAAGAAAATCCTTTTTATCAGCATATTTATTTAATGCGAGCTGAAGCCAGGAACAGCAGCGGGCATCATTTTCAATATAAAGAGGAATACCATATCGATTTCCCAATATAGAAGCATAATCAAAATCTTTTAATCTGAAGGGAGCAGAATTCTTTATTACCCCCCTGTCTATATCGATAATTCCAGGAATACCAATGCTTATTGCGAGAGGATGCACAGGCAGTGCATTGACCTTCTGCAAAAGGCTTTTAATGATTGTATCAACAAAATCTATAAAAAGCTCTTCCGGTTTATCTAAAAGGATAGGATTTACAGGAGTATTACCGAAATCTTCTAAAAGACTTTTGCCGTCAAAAGAAACAACAGTTACATGATAATAATCAAGCTGAAGTTCAATTCCTATAACACAACCAAAATCCGGATTTACAGAAAGAAAAACAGGCTTGCGTCCACCTTTTTCGGTTGGCAGGCCTCGCTCACCTTCACAAATTAAGCCGGAATCAACCAGGGTTCCAATTATGTTTGATACTGTGGAACGGTACAGCTCAAGCTTTCGTGCAATATCAATTCTGCTGAAATTCTGATTTTTCCAGACAGTTTCAAAGACTCTGGAAAGATTAGAATTACGCTGAAAGGTATTATTAACGTGCATTGATTTTTTACCCCCAAACAGCATCAGCCGAACTTTTTTTGCATATTCTTACAAGAAGTTTTGTACACTCTTTGTACTTACTCAAAGTATAAACCCATATCTATAAATTTTGCAAACAAATTTTTCACTTTTTTCAAGAAATTTCTGCAAATTTTACAGATTTTTGCACTTTTTTCGCCTTTAGTTTGTTTTTTCTCTGTACTTACATAAAAAGTTGTTTTATAATTATAAGCATGAACAGCAATCTTACTATTATTCCAAAACCGCTTTATGCCGAATACGGCAGCAAAGCTTTTAATTTCTCTGATAAATCAATTTCCCTCAGCATCGCCGGGGAAAGCTCACCTGAGATATATTATAATCAGTTAAAAACAGCCTTTTGTATTACAGGCATAAACAATACAGAAAGGGGTATTCCGGTCTGTATTGAAATTAATGAAAATACTGATATTAACAAAGAAGCATATTCCCTCACAATTACAGAAGAAGGAATAAACATAAAGGCAGATGACATCAGCGGCGCTTTTTACGGCTGTATAAGTGCCGGCCAGCTTATAAACAACTCAGACGGAGAGCTTCCTCTGCTAACGATTAAAGATAAACCTCACCACAACTGGAGAGGCTTTCTTCTCGATACCTGCCGTTCCTTCTATTCTACAGCCTTCATCAAGAAGATGCTCAATGCCTGTGCCCTTTACAAGCTTAATATTTTTCACTGGCATCTCACAGATGATCAGGGCTGGCGTTTTGAAGTTCCGGGTTATCCGCGTCTCACAGAAGTAGGTTCAAAAAGACAGGACAACACTTTACCGGAAGCAATTGACGGATTTTATGACGAAGGCAAAGAAAGCCGCCGCTGGTATACAGATGAAGAAATCAAAGATATTGCAGCTTATGCAGAAGAACGCTGTATTAAAATTATACCAGAGGTTGAATTCCCGGGTCACTCTTCTGCCCTTCTTGCTGCCTACCCACAGTATGGCTGTACAGGCGGTCCTTATCAGGTAGAAAACCGCTGGGGCATTTTTCCAGATGTTCTTTGTCTTGGAAATGATGATATTTTTACTATATATGAAGCAGCCCTGAAAAAAATCACTCAGCTTTTCCCGGGTGAATATATTCACATTGGTGGCGATGAATGTCCTCACGAACGCTGGGAAGTTTGTCCTAAGTGTCAGGCCCGCATGAAAAAGGAAGGGCTGGATTCTGCCGCCCAGCTGCAGGCCTGGGGAACCACAAAAATAGCCTCAATGGTAGCAGCACTTGGAAAAACACCAATAGGCTGGGATGAAGTTCTTGAAAATAATAAACATAATGCACTCCCAGAAAATGTAATTGTACAAAGCTGGCGGGGAACCGAAGGCGGAATTAAAGCTGCCTCTATGAATCATAAGGTAATTATGTCTCCATGCGACCGCTTTTATCTGAATTTTAAGAACAAGGATTCCTTCGAAGAACCGGGACGCTTAGGAGTAACAACAACAAAGAAGGCCTATACCTTCTCTCCTGCGGGTAAGGAACTTAAACTTGATAATCCGGAACAGAAAAAACTGATTCTTGGAGGTGAATGTGCATTGTGGTCAGAAAAGCTTCCTCACTCCCGCAATGCAGAATATCTTCTTTTCCCACGCTTCTGTGCTGCCGCAGAAACTCTCTGGCTGCCGGAAGAAAACAAAGATTTTGAAGATTTCAAGCTTCGTCTTGAATATCATAAAAAACTATTGCACTCACTCGATTATCGTTATTACGAGGGAATACTCGAATAGGAGGTTTTATGACAATATGTATTCATAATGGAATTGTTCTAACAGGTCTCACAAGCAACGATCAGCGTTCTGCAGTCCTGATAGAAGATTCTAAAGTCAAAGACACCTTCAGCGAAGAACGTTTTGAAAAAATGACGTTCGGACCTGATGTTCGCCTAATCGACGCAAAAGGTAATTACATTATGCCGGGCCTGATTGATACTCATATCCATGGCTTTAAGGGGCACGGTACAGACACCTGTACAACTGAAGGTATACTTCAGATGTCTAAAGACCTTGCCCAGTATGGAGTAACGGCTTTCAACCCTACAATGTATCCTTCTTCAACAGAGGACATGAAAGCAAAGCTTAAAACAATCGTTGCCGCAATGGGACATGAAGAAGGTGCAAAAATCATGGGAGTTCATCTGGAAGGCCCATTTATTTCACCAGAACGTCTTGGCGTACAAAGACCCGAAACAGTAAAGCTCCCGGATATTAAGCTTTTTGATGAACTATGGGATGCTGCCGAAGGCCATATCGTAAACATGACAGTTGCCCCAGAGCTCAAGGGAATGAGAGAGCTTGCCCTTCACTGCATAGAAAAAGGTGTAATTCTGCAGGCAGGCCATACAAATGCTCAATACGAAAATATCGTAGAAGGCATTCAGGTAGGCATTCTCCATTCTACTCACTTCTTTAATGCCATGAGCCAGCTGCATCACAGAAACCCGGGTGCCGTAGGAGCAATTCTTATTCATCCGGAAATGTCCTGCGAAATAATTGCGGACGGAGTTCATGTACATCCTGATTTATTCAAACTGCTTTCTCGTGATAAAAACAGAGCCCAGATTGTTCTGGTAACCGATGCCCTTACACCGACAGAACAAAAGGGTGAACGTCTTTTTGCAAACGGTGAAGAGGTTGTTTTCAAGGATGGCTGCTTCCATAGAAAAGCTGATGATGTGATTGCTGGGTCATCTCTTACAATGAAGAAAGCAATTAAGAACATTGTTCAATATGGCTACCCTCTTTCTGATGCCGTAAAGTTTGCCTGTGTAAATCCGGCCCGCATAATGAAATATACTCACAAAGGAATCATTGGACCAACCTATGACAGCGATATAATTGTTATGGACAAACAATTCAGTATTAAGCTTGTTATGGTTGAAGGAAATATCGTAAAAAATAAACTGGAGGAAAACTATGAGACTGATAATAAAAAATAATTACAAGGAATGTGCAAAGTGGACAGCAGATTATATTGCAGGAAAAATCGCAAGTGCGGCTCCTACAAAGGAAAAACCTTTTGTACTCGGACTCCCTACAGGAAGTACACCTCTAGGAGTTTATCAGCGTCTGATTGAACTGAATCAGAAAAAGTTAATTTCGTTCGAGAACATAATCACCTTCAATATGGACGAATATGTCAGCCTCGATGAAAATAATACTCAGAGCTACCACTATTTTATGTGGAATAACTTTTTCAGCAAAATTGACATCAAAAAAGAAAACGTGCATATTCTTGACGGTAAAGCAGAAGACCCTCAGAAGGAATGCCAGCATTATGAAGAAATGATAAAAGAAGCCGGTGGCATAGATTTATTTCTGGGAGGCTGCGGTAATGACGGACACATTGCTTTTAATGAGCCTGGTTCTTCACTCACCTCACGCACAAGAATGAAAACACTCACAGAAGATACTATTGTCGCAAATGCACGCTTTTTTGATGGAGACACAACAAAGGTTCCAAAGACAGCCCTTACAGTTGGAATCGGAACCATTACAGATGCAAAAGAGGTTCTTATAATGATGACAGGACCTTCAAAAGCAGATGCACTTCAGCATGCAGTAGAAGAGTCTGTTTCACAGATGTGGCCTGTAACAATTCTGCAGATGCACAAGAGTGCAATTTTGATTGCGGATGATGCCTGTACCGATAAGCTTCGCGTAGGCACAGTAAAATACTTCAGCGGAATCGAAGCAAAAATTACAGATTCCTATGAAGCACTTTTTTCCAACAAATAAAGCCACTGGAGATACAAATGAATATTTCGGCCGAAACACAAAGCTTTCTTAAAAAGCATAATTTCAATTTAAGTCTTGCTGATAACCTTCATCAAAAAATTGCTGAAGATATGAAAAAAGGGCTTACTGGCGCCTCTTCTGATCAGGCAATGATTAAAGCTGGTAGTGCTGCGGTGCAGGAGATTAAAGAAGGCCAGAGTGTAATTGTAATAGACGCAGGCGGAACAAATTTCCGTTCCAGTCTTGTTACAAAAACAAAGGATGGCATTGAAATATCTGATTTCCAGAAAACTGTAATGCCGGCAATTGATCGTGAACTGAGCAAAAAAGAGTTTTACGAGACAATTGCCCGAAACATATCAAGACTCAAGGACCGTGCCGATAAAATAAGCTTCTGCTTCAGTTATGCAATGACTATTACAGAGGATGGTGACGGTAAAATCCTCCGTTTTTCAAAGGAAGTAAAAGCGCCTGAAGCTGTGGGTACTTATCTTGGAAAGGAACTGTTAGCTGAGCTCAAGCTTCAGGGCTGGCAAAAAGTTCAAAAGATAAAGGTTTTGAATGACACAACAGCCCTGCTTCTTTCAAGCTTTGTAGAAGACTCCACAAAAAATGCATTTTCACACCTTGCTTTTATTCTTGGAACTGGAATGAATAGTGCCTACATTCAAAACAAACAGATTATTGTAACTGAGTGTGGAATGTTTTCCAGCCTTGAGCAAAGTGATTTTGACATTACAGTCTGCGGCCGGACAACCCAGCCAGCTCAATCCCTGCTGGAAAAAATGTGTTCAGGAGCTTACATGGGAGACATTGCAACAGAAATGATAAAAAGCGCTTGCAATGAAAAGCTTTTCTCACCAGATTTTATTGCACCAGAAAAATTCGAAACCAGGGATTTTGATGCTTACTTCATGAAAAAAGAAAACGAGTTATCTCAGGACCAGGTAAAAACAAAAGAGCTTCTCTATTCCATCATCTCACGTTCTGCAAAGCTTTCTGCCCAGGCAGTTTATTCAGCCTATCTTCTTTCAGATAAAGAAAAAGGAGAGAATCCAGTGTGTATAGCCTGTAACGGCAGCACCTTCTGGAAAACTCCCCTTTTAAAAGAGACTGCAGAAGCAGAGCTCAAAGCCCTGATTGATAAGCCCTTTGAAATTAAACAAATCTGCGACGACATAACTAAAGGAAGCTTTGCAGCCGCATTTATTCAATAGTGTCATTGCCCGGCTTGACCGGGCAATCTTTTTATACTCTTTCAACCGGGAAAGTCTTAGCATCCTTACCCATGTAAGCAACAATCTTTGAACCATCATGAAGCATATCTACCGGGATAACTGCAGCATCAAGACGTTTTCCGTCTACCTCGATGTATTCAATACCCTTGCATACGTGCTGAGGGTTCTTTACTTCGATGTGGAGGTTCATCTTTCTCCAGCGGCGTTCTACGGTGTAGCCGTCCCAGTCGTGCTTAATACATGGATCAATCAAAAGACCGTCATACTGTGGCTTAATACCAAGCATATACTGAGTAATTGCATAGTAAGACCAGGTACCGGCACCAGAAAGCCATGATGTACGTGTGTTACCAGGGCGCTTAGAGAATGTAGAATAAGTTGTCTGACCAACTACATAAGGCTCGCTCTGGCGGATTTCAGCCTTGTCGTTGTAAGCGGCCGGAATAGAAGCCTTACAATATTCGTAAGCACGGTCACCGTTTCCAAGCATAGTTTCCGCAATTACACCCCAGCCCTGAGTATGGTTAAAGATACCGGCATTTTCCTTAATACCAGGCAGGAATACTACAGAAGACATGATATCTGAACGAGTCTTAACAAATGGAGGCGCACAAAGCATAAGACCATACGGTGTTGCCAATTTTTCCTTTACAGATTCCATACAGATTTTTGCCTGCTCAGCTGTTGCGGCAGAAGACATAACAGCCCAAACCTGAGTATTAAAGTAAATCTGACCTTCTTCAATAGACTTGGTTCCGTAAACAGTTCCATCCTCGCCTACAGCCCAGATAAACCACTTGCCGTCCCAGCACTTCTTCTGAATATTTGCGTCAAGAGTATCGCGTTGAGCCAGTGCCCACGCAGCTTCATCTTTCTTTCCAAGTCTCTCACTTATGTCGGCATAAGTTGTAAGACCAAGGCGCAGCTGGAAGGCTACGAAGAGAGATTCACCGTGGTAGCCGAGCTTAAGACAGTCATTCCAGTCTGCGAGAAGTCCGCAAGGAAGTCCGTCTGCACCCATTCTTTCAAGGTTGAATTCAAGAGCACGCTTAAGATGTCCGTATACAGTAGCTTCTCCGCCGTCAGCATAAGGAACTACCTTGTTATAAAAATCAAAATTACCGGATTCTGCTACATAGCAAGGAACCGCATTGAAGAACCATTCACAGTCATCGGAACGGAACTCTTCAGGCTTTGGAGCCTTTTCGTGGCCGGCATTAAAGTCCTTAGAAATTACAGGGACAGCACCACCATTCTGGCACTGGCCAGAAAGCATGCGGACAAGACGTTCTTCTGCTTCTTCAGGAATTGCAGCTGCAACACCAAGAATATCCTGAACAGAGTCGCGGTAACCAAGACCATCGCGCTCTCCGTTATAAACCAGGCTGGCAGCTCGTGACCACGCAAAGGTAATCAGACAGTTATAAAGTCCCCATACATTTACAGTATGGTTAATATCTTCATCAGGAGTAATAGCCTTGTAGCTTCCAAGCTTAGCATGCCAGGCAGCAACAAGCTTTTCAAACTCTTCGTCAGCACGCTTAAAGTTACCAAACTCATTTACAATTTTCTGTCCAACAGCAAGAGCATCATCAATACCAAGCATAAGCATAATTTCTTTTGTCTCGCCAGGAGCCAGCTCCAGGTCCCCCTGAACTGTACCGCAAGAGTTGTCACCAAAGGCTTCTGAGTTTGTACAGGCACCGTCAACTACAGCCTTAGGATGCTCGTAGCTTCCATAAGTTCCGATAAAGGCTTCGCGGCTTGTATCAAAACCGGTCATTGGAGTACCAATAAGAGCAACCCATTCGCTCATATAAGCACCGCCAACTTCATATTCAGGGTGCTGAATGTAAAGATTATCCTGAATAGAATAACGGAGGAGATTATCTCCAACCTTCTGCCCTTTTACAATAAAGAGAGAATACTGAAGATTTACCTGATCCTGAGTTGTATTCCACTGGTTTGTAAATTCACAATATGAGAATACGCGGATTTTACGTTTTTTATCTGATGTATTTGTTACCTTAAGGCGCCAGTATTCGAAGTTTTGTCCAAGAGGAACATAATATTTTGTCTCACTCTTAATGCCTTTGTATTCAGAAGTGATTGTTGTATAAGCAGTACCATGACGGCACTCACTCTTATAC
The DNA here is from genome assembly GCA_946537975.1 of uncultured Treponema sp. Lineage (GTDB taxonomy): Bacteria > Spirochaetota > Spirochaetia > Treponematales > Treponemataceae > Treponema_D. The sequence continues at coordinate 8,552 of CAMNGG010000253.1, forward strand.
TGATCAAGAGGCTTACCAACCGGCTGCCAGGAAGCAGACCAGAAGTCTCCATCTTCCTGATCGCGAAGGTAAAAATATCGTCCCGGCTGATCCATTGGAATAGAATTAAAACGCAGACGCATAAAACGTCCCTGAGCTCCAGACTTATAAAAGCCGTAGCCTCCGGCATTGTTGGTAATTACAGCACCATAAACTGTAGAACCAAGGTAGTTACTCCAGCTGGTTGGAGTGTCTGGACGGGTAATTACATATTCCGCCTTATCATCATCAAAATATCCGTATTTCATCTTTACCTTCCTTGCCGTCGAGACAGCGACAACGTTTTCTTATTCTAATCAGTTTACCTCATAAATTCCCCTAAGTCCATAAAGGATTTACACTATGTTAAAAAAAAGGCTGCGACACATTTCTGCATCGCAGCCTTTCTTGAATTTTCAGTAAAGATTAACCTTTTACAGAACCCATTGCAACACCCGCAACAATGTATTTTGAAAGGAACAAGTAAACAACAATAAGCGGAAGTGCCGTAAGTGTAAGTCCGAGATAAACACTACCATATTCTGTACGGTAAATATCACCACGAAGGAGAGATACCATAATAGGCAATGTATATTTATCCTGCTTTGTAAGAAGAATAAGTGGCTTAAACAAATCGTTCCAGCTTGTTACGAAGCTGAAGATTGCCTGTGTAGCAATAGCCGGTTTCATAATTGGAAGAACAATTACATTGAAGGTAAAGAACTCTTTTGCACCATCAATACGAGCAGATTCAACCAGTGATGGAGAAACAGAAGGCTTCATATACTGACGCATAAAGAATACCAGAGATGGCGAAGCCATTGCCGGAAGAATCAACATAATGAAGCGGTTTGTCATATGAATCTTGTAAACCATCTGATAGAAACCAATAATTGTAATTGTTGCTGGAATCATCATGATAGCCATGATAAAGCTGAAGAAAGCATTCTTAAGCTTCCAGTCATACATTACAAGTGCATAAGCGGTAAGAGTTGAAAAGTACAAGGTAATTCCAGTAACACCACAAGAAACAATCAGTGAGTTCATAAAACCTTTTGCAGGATTAAAACTTTTTGATGTAAGAACTCTAAAGTTGTTCAAAAGATACTTTGAAGGAATGAAAGAAACCGCATGCTGCTGAATTTCATAGGTTGAACGAGTAGAGTTTACGAACATGATTATGAATGGCATTATACTTAAAAGAGAAAGTATAATACAAACAATCATAATCAGAATTTTATATATCTGAAGATTAGATTTGTTACTCATTTTTTTCTCCTTGTACAGAAAGCTTCATAGCCTGTTTACGGGCTTTCATTTCCTGCTTCTTAAGCTTCTTAAGTCTAACCTCTTCCTTATCTCTCATTGCAAAGAAGAGCGCAGCAGATACAATAACAATGATAAGGAACATAATCATTGAAAGCGCAGAAGCTCTGTTATACATGTATCCTCCCTTGAAGGCCATTGTATAAATAAGTACGCTTGTTGTTAATGTTGCGTTATCAGGACCGGAGTCACGAACAAAGAGGTTTGGAATATCGAACATATTCAAACCACCAATGAGTGATGTTACGAGAGTAAACAAAAGGATTGTCTGGATACTTGGAATTGTAATTTTCCAGAATACCTGCCAGCCGTTAGCACCATCGATATCAGCTGCTTCAAAGATTTCAGGGTTGATACCAAGAACACCAGAAATAATGATAATCATTGTATATCCATACCACATCCAGGTCTGAATAAACATAACGATTCCCTGTGCTACTCCCTTCTGCTGAAGGAAGAAGTAAGGTTTTTCTATAATATGGAATCTAACAAGCACATCATTTACAGGTCCCATTGGGAAACCAAAAAGAGCACCAAACAAAATAGCAACTGTAGCAGCTGTAATAATGTTAGGCATATAGAAAAGTACTTTAAATGCCCCCTCTCCAGGAATCTTAACACGGCGGTTAGTAAACCAGGCAGAAAGCAAAAGTGCCAGAATCATCTGTGGAATAAAGTTGCACAACCAGATCTTTACAGTATTTTTGAAAGCTATATGGAAGGTTGGCAAAGAAAGAATTGTTTTATAATTATCAAAGAAGTGAGAACCTTTTAAGAAATTCCATGTAGTTTTACCTACACCTCTTAAATCTGTAAAACCGATAATTGTTGTATATAAAGTTGGATATAAACTGAAAATTAAGTACGCAAGTACAAAAGGAATGCTGAATATGTAACCATATTTAGCATAACTGATACTTCCTTTTTTTTTCATTGTCGGACACCTCAAAATGTTTTTAATCTTTTAATAGAAAACTCAATCAAACTTTTTTAGTTATTACAAATTAGGGCTGCCTTTCGACAGCCCTAATTATATTTAATCGAAATGATTAACTATTACTCAATACCGAGCTTATCAGCTACGTTTGTCTTGAAGTCAGCAATAGCTTCAGCACGGCTCTTCTGTCCGTTAGCATAAGCACGAACCTGTTCACGCCAGAGTGAGTTGATTGTTTCATCATACTGTGTGAGGTTCTTACCATTTGCGTACTTGTTAGCTGGTACGAAGTAGTCGAACATGTTCTGTCCACCGAGGAATGCAAGTTCACCGTTAGACTTAGACATTACTACACCTGAAGAAACTGTATCTTTTGTTCCACCTTCTCCATTGAGTGTACCGTTAGCCCACTTGTAAAGAAGACCATCGTTAGAATAGTCAAGTGTAATCCATTCGATGATTGTCTTTACAGCGTTCTTCTTAGCAGCTGGCATATTCTTGTTAGCAAGTACCCATGTACCACCCCAGAAGAATCCGATAGGTGAGTTACAAACTGCCCAGTCACCATATGTACCTTCACCAACTTTTGAACCACCGCAGTTAGGAGCGAGTGTGTAGTTGATGAGCCAAGCTGGTCCGAAGAATCCGAAACAAGGTTTAGCACCTGTATCCTTCATATCTGCAAACCAAGCATCTGTCCAGTCCTGTGTCTGGTTAGACCAGCCATTGTCTGTAAGAGCTTTAGAAGCATCGATGAAAGCTTCACGTTTTGGATCGATGTAGAGTTTTCCGTCTACGATCCAACCCTTGTCTGAAGAGTTTTCATAAGCATGCCAGATATCACCGTCGCCAGATACGATAGCTACACCAGCAGCTCCGAGTTTAGCAGCAGCGTCATTAAACTTGTTCCAGTTTCCTGAACCACCACCAATGATGTCGTTGATAGTAGCTGGATCATCAGTTCCGAATACTTTCTTAGCAATAGAACGACGATAGATGAAACATCCACCTGTTGTCTGATAACCAAGAGCGTCAACCTGACCACTTGTATTAGATCCGATATCTACTGTATAAGGAGCAATTTCAGCAGCCTTGATAGCAGCGTCGATATCAATTCCGAGATCCTTGTAAGGCATAGCATACTGCTGCATATCACCCTGTGAATACTTAAGGATGAAAGCTGCTTCAGCAGCATACATATCAGGAGCATCTGCACCGCCAGACATAAGAGCCTGGTCGAGAGCTGGCTGATAAGCACCTTCTGTTGTAGCGATAATTGTAGTATTTACAGTGAAACCACAGTCTGGGTGATTAGCGATATACTTATCAACCATTCCTGGAATTTCATCAGTAAATGACCAAAGATTGATCGTTACTGGACCTTTTGCTGTACTTTTCTTTGAACAACCTGTGAACAAAGCGGCAGCAACTGTGAGAACACACAATACTGATAGGATTTTTTTCATTTTCCTTTCCTCTTGTAAAAAGTTTTTTTTATTTAGGGAATTACCCCTAATAGTTTAATTGTAACTCATATCTACTTTTTTTGCAAAAAAAAAATAGCGAATTTAAGTCAAATTTTATCAGATTAAACGTTTAACTTATAAAAATTCATTTAGAAAAACGTTTTTCTTTAATAACTACAACGTTTTCTTAAGGTTAAATCAAGTTAATAATCGATATTTTTATACCTTTTTCATTCTTTTCTATAATAGTTACAAATATACTTAATTATTTTGACTTTATTTGAATATGTGATACTATTTTATTAGGTGGAAGAAAAAAAAATGAACGGAAAGAAGTTTAGTGAAGAAAAAAAATATTTCGCCCGAAAAGGCTAAAATCATATCTACCCTCCTCGTTTCAATTGTCTTCATGACGATTGTTCTTTCGCTTTCAAGCATGTACACAAAAAAAGCACTCAAAGAAGCGGAAACAGATTATTTTAACAGTCTGGACACAACTCTTGATGGCTTTTCCAGAATCATCAGTCTTCAGCTCAATAGTTATCGTGATTCTCTTCGTTCATATTTTGTAGATGAAATCTTTGAAAATGGTAATACAGAGGAAATTGTTGATTTCATAAAAAAATATGATTATAAAAAAAATATAGATTTTTTAGATTTGTATTATCTTTTACCGGATGGTACAGCTTACTTTTCAGATGGTAAAGTCCTCAAAATGAATGTCGCCAAACATTATGGCCTTAATGGACAGCTGGATTTTTATATTAGCGGACTTGGTATTCCTCCCGGAGGAAATCAATGCACTTTCTGTATGGAAGAAACCATGAGAAAACAAAATGGTGATGTAGCAGGACTTTTAGGCTGTTCTGTAAGCGTCGACGGTTTTATTGCCAGAACAACAGGAAAAAAAGTAGGCAGCCGGGAATCCTTTATGCTTCTTGATAAAACAGGTCTTTTTATTGTTCATCCAGACAAAAGCATTATAGGACTTTCCTACGAACCAGATGATCCTGCATATGAAAATACATCCACAATTAATCTTGCAAAAAATCCTGCGTCTACTTTTTTGGGTAAAGACAGCGATGGTAATTTAATTTATCTGACAACATCAAAAATTCCGGAAGCCGGCTGGACTCTTGCCCTGAAAATTTCAATGAATGAAATGAATGAAATTTATAAGCCGGAAAAGAAGAATAAACTTTTCCTTATTATCATATCAATTCTCATAGTTATAACCCTGGTATCTATTGAAGCAAAAACACTTGATTTCTTCCAGAAAAAGCAGTTAATTGCAACGGTTTACGATCCGCTTACTAACCTCTGGACAAGGCAGAGATTTGAAGTTGAAGCAACGAAAATGCTTCGAAATCGTCATTCAAAATTCATGCTTATAGAAGCTGATATCCGAGGCTTTAAGTTCATTAATCAAAACTATGGAGAAGAAATTGCAGATAAACTGATTTTGTATTATTCGACTCTATTAAGAAAATACACAACGGATTTACATGGAATTATCGGAAGAGGCTTTGCCGATCATTTTTATATTTTCTTCAAGATTACTTCTGTTCATAAGGCCATGAATGTTTTTAAGGAAAACGTCAATTGTTTTATGGAAGAAATAAAATCTTATGAAATTCCATTCTTTCCTAAATTCGGTCTTTCCTTTTTAATGCCTGGAGATAAAGCAAAGGGAATTACCATTCAGGCTTTGATTGGACAGGCATCCTTTGCAAAAAGCACTATTAAAGACAATCTCCTTACACATTATTCAGTTTATAATTCGAAGCTGCTGGAAAAAATCAATGAAGAGCGCTTTATAGAAGGCCACATGGAGCAGGCTCTTGATGACAAAGAATTTTTTGTTATGTATCAGCCGAAAATTTCTCTATCTGATGATAAGATTGTGGGTGCGGAAGCTCTTGTAAGATGGAATAGTCCAAAGCTTGGACTTATGACTCCTGAAAAATTTATTCCACTTTTTGAAAGAAATGGCTTTATCACTAAGCTTGATTATTATGTCTATGATGAAGTTTTTAAATTCATTCAAAAGCAACTGATGAAGGGGGAGCAGATTGTTCCTATTTCCGTAAACATGTCACGCAATCATAATAAACCGGAAAAATTTATGCATGACTTTATGGAGATGTTTTCAAAATATGCCATTCCGCCGGAGCTGATTCAGATTGAAATTCTGGAACGCTCTGTAATGGATAATAATACTCTTCAGGATATTACTGAAAAGCTTCATAAAGAAGGCTTCTCTGTAGCTATGGATGATTTTGGCAGCGGAGAGTCTTCTCTTAATATGCTTACACAAATTCCTGTTGATGTTTTGAAGTTTGACCGGGAATTTCTGAATGCCTCAACAAACAATGAAGGTCAGATAAATAAAAAGGCACAGAAGTTTATTCAGATTCTGGTTAGTTTAAGTAAGAATCTTGAAAAGCAGACTATTTTTGAAGGTGTTGAAACCCAGGCTCAGAGAGACTTTTTACGTTCAATTGAATGTGACCAGGCTCAGGGCTTTTTCTATTCAAAACCTTTGTCTGAGCAGGACTTCGCACAATTTATTAAATTACACTCGTAAAGAGAAAACTCCTCACAGAGCAAAAGAGGACACAGAGACTATATTATAATAGAAACTCTGTGTTCTCTGTGAGAAATTTATTACAATGCTGCCAGGTGCTTGTTAAGAAGCTCCGTTGCCTGTTTAGGGTTAGCCTTACCGTGAGACTGCTTCATAACTTGTCCCATCAGCCAGCCTACAACGTTTGTCTTTCCACCCTTCCAGTCTTCAATAGCCTTAGGGTTAGCGGCAATTACATCCTGAACAATCTTATCGATTTCGCCGGCATCGCTTACAACTTCCATGCCCTTCTCTTTAATGATAACTGAAGGCATTTTGTTTGTTTCAAGCATTTCGGCAAATACTTCCTTACCCTGCTTACTTGTGATTTTTCCGTCTTCGAGGGCATCGGCAAGCTCTGCTATGTGAGCCGGTGTTAAGCTGATATCTGTAATGGCAATTTTCTTTTCGTTGAGAACTGCAAGGAGCTCTGCAAGAATAAGGTTTACTGCGCGTTTTGGATTCTTTGATTTTGTAGCGGCGTCTTCGAAGAAGAGAGCCAGGTCGCGGGTAGAAGTAATTGTTTCTACATCGAAATCTGTCATGCCGTACTGAGCCTTATAGCGCTGGCGTTTTGCTTCAGGGAGCTCGCCTACCTTTTCTTTTGCGTTTGCAATGAGTTCTTCGCTTACTGTAAATGGTTTAATATCTGGCTCTGTTGTAAAGCGGTAGTCTACAAAAGAGTTCTTTGTACGCTGAACTACAGTCTGGCCTTTTTCTTCGTCCCAACCCATTGTTACTTTGAAGCCAGGGTTGAATTCCTGACGGTCTTCCTGGAACTCTTTGAGCTGGCGCTGAGCTTCGTATGTACAAGCCTCACGGATTGCCTTAAAAGAGTTCAGGTTCTTGATTTCGGAAATTGGTGTGTGCCAGAGCTTTCCATCTTCCCAAACGTTAAGGTTGATGTTGGCATCGCAGCGCATGTTACCTTCTTCGAGGTTACCGTTTGTTACCTTTACGTAGCGGAGGATTTCCTGAACTGTCTGCATAAAGAGAGCGGCTTCTTCAGGAGAAGTCATATCCGGTTTAGTTACAATTTCTATAAGTGGAGTTCCACAGCGGTTGTAGTCGATGTATGAGTGAGCGCCCTGAAGGTGAAGAGACTTTCCTACGTCTTCCTCAAGGTGAATGCGTTCTACGCGAACACGGCGGTATTTTCCGTCGCCTACGATACAGTCCTGGCCGATAAAGTTCTTTTCGCGGCACTTTGCTCCACCCGGCTGTTCATCTTTTGGATAGCTTCTGAACGGCAAATCAACATAACCGTCTGTACAAAGAGGAATATCGTACTGAGTAATCTGATAGCCTTTTGCAAGGTCAGGGTAAAAGTAATGCTTGCGGTCGAATTTTGTAAAGCGTGCAATATTGCAGTTAAGTGCCTGTCCGGCAACGGCTCCGAGTTCAACATAACCTTTTGAAATGCGTGGCATAGCACCCGGAAGTCCGAGACATACAGGACACACGCGTGTATCAGGCATTCCACCGTAGCGGTTTTCGCAGGCACAGAAGGCCTTGGTTTTAGTCAAAAGCTGAGTATGAATTTCGCAACCGATTACAATTTCCCACTTATCTATCATTTTTATCCTC
>CAMNGG010000254.1 GCA_946537975.1 uncultured Treponema sp.
CGTGATGACGATCTTTCCTTTGAAAATCTTCCGGATGGATCCGCAGACAAAGAGCGCCTGTCAGCAATTCACGAACAGCATGTACAGGCAGATGCCCTCAGCGCAATCCGGGCAACCGTTGCAATGCGCTACGCCCTTATGGAATACAACAAGCAGGCAGAAATATTTACCCAGGCTCACGCAGATGAGCCTTATGCAAAATATAAGCCTCATATCAGAATCGGTTCAGGACTCAACAGCGGTCGTGCAACCGTAGGCTTTATGGGTTCTTATCACAAAATGGAATTCACTTCTATTGGTGATGCGGTAAACCTTGCTTCGCGTACAGAAAGTTCAAACAAGCCTTGCGGTACAGATATTCTTATTACACAGGATACTTACGACATTCTCAAACACGACTACATAAGATGTGAAGAAAATAATTACACAATCAGTCCGGAGCATCTTGCTAACGAAGTGATTGTAGAAATGATTCCTGTTGCCTTTGAAGTAAAGGGAAAAGGAAAGCAGCATTTCTACGGCGTAGTAAATATGCCGGGATTCAATATAGAAGAGTTTTTCAGACAGTCTGAGCCTGACTTTAAGGCAGACCCGGATTGTATTGGGGCAGTAGGACCTTCAGGTCCGCAAACCCTTCATGAGGTGAGAGAGTTGCTGGGAATTCCAGAACCAAACTTTGATGAGGTAGATCTTGATGCAGCAGAAGAAAAGACAAAAGCTTCGGGTAAGTGATTTACTGCTCGTGCTTATCTGCCTTGCGGTTTGTGCAATAAGCTTCTGGTTTTTCTGGAAGGATTTAAATACAAGTACAGCACGAACTGATGTAGACTCTATTGCAACAATACATTTTAAACGAAAAATCTCACAGCGAAAATTCGACGACCGCGTTGTATGGGAACGTCTGCAGCAGGATTCTCCTCTTTATGATAAAGATACCATCCGAACCTCTGATGGTGCAGAGGCAGTAATTCTTTTTGATGACGGCACAAAAGTTGATTTAAACGAAAATACAATGATTCAGATAGCAGTTGAAAACGACGGAAGTGTAAATCTTTCCGTTGGCGGAGGCAATGTTGAAGTTGATACAAGGGCTTCAAAATCTGAATCAGTTAAGCTTTCTATGGGAGACGGTTCTTCCGTAAACCTTGAAAAAGGCAGCCGTATAAGTGCTGTAACAAACGACCAGACAGGGGCCGCTTCAAGCTTTACCGTAAAGGACGGAAATGCTGTCGTTTCGAATGCGGCAGGTCAATCGCAGAAAATTTCTGGCGGTGAAGCTGTAAGCATTGAAAAAAATGGAGAGCTCAGCCGCCAGAGCATAACCGTAACTTCAATTTCTAAAAATCTCAGGGTTTATAAAAGTGGCGAAGAGGTAGAGCCGGTTAAGCTCAGCTGGCAGGCAGTTTCTGATAATTCAAAACCAGCCGAAGCCACAGTAAAGGTAGAAGTTTCAACAGATAAGAACTTTACAAATATTATAGAAGAGTATAAGGCACAGGGCTCTTCATCAATTGATGTACTGCCCCAGACAGAAAATAATAAGCTTTTCTGGCGTGTTTACAAAGAGGATGAAAAGGAAAAAGCTGTAGAAGGTGTAATTACCGTTGTTGAATTGAACAGAATGGAGCTTACTTCTCCTCTGGATAATTCAGTGTTCTCTTATCGCAAAGAGCTGCCGACCCTCCGTTTTAACTGGAACTATGATGAGTATGCCGAATCCTATCAATTTGAAGTTTCACGCACACAGGATTTTGCAGCTCCTGTAATAAAAGAAAGTCTTAAGACGACTTCTTATTCAACTGCCGCTCTTGAAAAAGGCCGATACTACTGGAGGGTAACGCCTTATTATTCAGTAAATTCAATAGGCTACGGACAGGCCTCAAAGCTTGCCGGCTTTGAAATTGAAGAGAGGGAAGCCCTTGCTGAGCCTGCTCTTTCACTTCCTGCAGATTCCGCAAAAATTGTCCTAGGCGATTCTGAGCAGAATGTAATCTTTGCCTGGAAGTCTGATGTAAAGAATGCAGATTATACAATTCAGCTTTCTGATAATCCTGATTTTAGAAATGTTATTCATTCTGTAAATTCTTCGGCTACAACTGTAGGCGAGCATTTTAATATAAAAACTCTTCCTCAGGGTACCTATTACTGGAAGGTTCTTCGGGCTTCAGCTGAAGACCGTGAGTCTGGAAACGACCATGCCCAGTCGGCAGTCCGCAGCTTTACGGTTGCCCCTTACATTCCGGGCCTTAATAAACTTTCCTGGCCGCCGGATGGGTACGCGGTAGAACAGGAGCAGCTGGCCCGCCTCGGCTTCAGCTGGAAGCTTGCTTCGGAATATAAGGCGGCAGGCTTAAATTCTGTACTGCAGATTGCAAAATCAGATACCTTTAATAATATCATAGAAAGTCAGACGCTTTCTAAAGCGGAATACAGCGGACTTTCACTCGACAGCGGCAGCTATTACTGGCGTGTCGGCGTTGTAAAAGACGGGGAAGAAACTGCCTTCTCAGAAGCTCACAAGCTCAGAGTCCTGAATCCTATGGCTGCGCCAAAAATTATTCAGCCGGAAGAAGCAGGTAAGTTAGTTGTGGCTTACGAGACTCCTGTAGATTTTGAATGGCAGCCTGTAATCGGAGCTGATTATTACAAGCTTGCTGTTTATGATGCTGAAGGAAATATAATTAAAAACGAAAAGCTGACAGAAGCTAAAGCCTCTCTTGAGCTTCCGGTTGAAAGTGATTACCTGAAATACAGGGCTTCAATTCAGGCCTTCGCAAAGGAAACAGAAATTTCTTCTGCCCGTTACAGCGAGGAGGGTGCCGTTACTTTTGAAGTTCGTCGTCCACTTCCGGTAACTCTTATTTCTCCTGTAAACAATCAGAGTTATGATGGCCTTGCTGCTTTGCGTACTCCGATTCAGCTTGTATGGAAATATGGTGATGTAAGTACACGCACTGTTCTCACCCTGCAAAAGCAGAACTCTAACGGCAGCTGGCGAACCGTGCGCACAATGGAAAATCCAAAAACTACCGTAAGCCTCAGCCGCCTCACAGAAGGCCGCTACCGCTGGAGCGTTTCAGCTTCCGGTGAAAAGGGCCTTTCTCTTGATTCTTCCAGTCAGACCTTTGTGGTTAAGCAGGTGCCGCTTCTTGAAGCTGCCGCCCTTACAGAGCCTTCAAACAGTTTTAAAATGGATTCTGTTTATCTAAAAAATCACCGAAACATCAGCTTTAAGTGGAAGAAGGTTGCGGGCGCAACAGATTATGATTTTGCGGTTTACCAGGTCTTGAGCAACGGAAGCTATAAAAGGGTTTATTCACAAAGCAAGCTTAAGCAGACCGAGCTTCGTATAAAAGACCTTTCAATTTTTGATGTAGGTACCTTTGAGTGGCGGGTAATTGCTTATAGTCATGCAAAGGATGGTTTTGAAGAACAGAAGAGCAGGGAAGCGGCTTCTCGTTTTACAATTGATTTCGGACTTCCTTCCAAGGTAAAAACAGGTGACCCTGGTACCATGTATGGAGAATGATAAGGTGAAGAAAATGTCGCTGTGCGGCCTTTTAATTCGCCGCATTAGAAAAATACAGATTCTTCTCATTTTTTTGATTATAGCATGGGCAGGGGAAACTATGCTTTTTGCCCAGGAGGAGGCTGCTGCCAGCAAATTCAAACAGCGCCTGGAATGGAGTGCCGATAAAAACGCTTTTGAATACAAGGTAGAAATCAGAAGTGACGGCAATATTTTACAAACCTTCAATACCTCAGACAATTTTGTAAACCTCAACCTTCCGGCAGGCAATTACGATTACCGCGTTACCGTATACGATTTTTTGGGACGCCAGCAGGATGTAAGTGCCTGGCAGAAGTTTGAGATTTCAAAGGCAAATCTTCCTGCCTTTAATAATATGCAAAAAACTGCTGATTTTGATATTGCGGCAGGTGATAAAATTACTCTCCCTGTAGAGGTTGATAATATTTCTGCGGCCGCAAAGGTAAGCCTGGTTAATACAGAAACCGGAGAGACCGTTGCGGGAACTCTTGTAATGCAGGGAGCCGCTACAGGCATGTCAGAAATTGGAAGTGCACACGCAGAGTTCCCTCTGGTTTCATCTGGAGAATGGAAGTTAGTAGTAACTAACCCAAGTGGTCTTTCTGCCGAATCGGAAGGCATTACAATTAAAACTCATGATTCCAAGGCAATTACCTTAGCAAAAGCAGAAGAAAAGAAACGTGCTGAAGAAGCAAAAAAAGAAGCAGAACAACAGGTCGCTAAAGAACTGCATACAAATAAAATGTATGTTCTTGTAGAAGATGATGAAGAAGAGGATGAAGAAGCTGACGCTGCAGAACTGATTGAAGAAGTTGTAGAAGAGACGGAAGAAGAAATCAAAGAAGAACTTGAAGATGCTGCACCTCGCCGTCCATATCGTGTAATTGGTCTGGAAGTAAAAGCCGGTGCCGGGCTAGTTGCCAATCTTTTTGATTCTGACCTTCTGAGTCTAAAAAATGAAGATGCTTTTTTTAAGGGTGACATGCCAAACAATATTACCCTTGCTCCTCTTGCCGCCATTTCTTATGTACCGAATTTTGACTGGCGGATTAAGCCTGGTATAGAGCTTTCTGCTTCCGGCTTTTATTATTTTTACCGTTCTCCAGGTTATAAAAATTTAGAATGGGAATATTATCAGAAATTCTGTTATAACAATGTTCAGCTTACACTCATAGGTCAGGTAAAACTTCTGCCTCAAAAAATCTTTCTGGACGTAAGGGCTGGCGGCGGAATAACCGAAATTCTGATGGCAACATATTATGCGCAGGGCCGTGGCCCAACTGAGAAAGCCTTTACATACGCAAAGATGAATGCGGGACTTGCCTTTGAGTTTGTGCCGTTTAAATATCTTGTTATTGAAGTTGGTGGAGATTATAATAAAATATTAAGCAGTAAGATTAATTATTCATATCTTATGCCATATCTTGAAGTGGGGGTAAGATTCTGATGAAACTTTTTAAGCCTTTTACTCAGTATAAATCAGTTTTACTCTCTTTATGTGTGCTGAGCTTTTTTACAGCCTGCAAAAATCAGGCAGAGTTCAACGGCGATATTCTTGCGGCCCTCAGTTCAGATACCTCCACTACAATCAGCTTTAAGAAAGACAGAAATTCACCGGTTGCCTTCGTTCAGAATTATACAATTGGAGGCAACTATACAGTAAAGGATTTGCCTGGAAAAGATAACGAAAAAGTAGATAAGCTGAATCCTGGCTTTGACCTGATAGGCTGGAAGGTAGAAGGTCTCAATGGTGACATTGAAAATGATTTTAACTTTGATGAAAACGGCTATGTAAAGGGCTTCCATATGGGAACCACTTCAATTACACTCTACGGCGGCGGCTATACTGCCGCAACCGATACACCATATAAAATCATTTACAAAACACAAAATGTTACAATGGACGGCTACGAATATTATTCGGAGCAGGCAATGACTGGAACTACTTCAATTCCGGATGCTCCGTCTTATACTGATGCCGCAAATAATCTTATTGAGATTCCTGGCTTTACCGCTCAGACCGCCGCAATTGTTGAACAGGAAATTGCCGCAGACGGAAGTGCAATTGTAGAAGTTCTTTATAACAGAAATACTTATACACTTACTCTACATGCAAATGACGGAAGCGGCGCAAGCGAAGCAGAAGACACACAAGACTTCTATTATGGCGTTCCGGCCCAGCTTAACCCGAATTCCTTTACAAGAGCGGGCTGCAGCTTTGCCGGCTGGGCTGCAACAAGAGAGCGTGCCGCCGCCGGTACAGTTGATTTTACCGACGGGGCAAATTACACAATTGGAATTGGTTCTGCAGATTTGTATGCGGTATGGACTTTGCCGCATATTTCGGTAACTATAAGTCTGCCGGGTGCGGATGAGGTTGGTGTTACTTATGCAATTGATATGACTGATGCAAATAAGATAACCCTTTCTGCAGTTATTCCGGCAGGACATAGTGCAACAGAATATGATTTCAGATGGTTCAGAACAAATCAGGGACCAACAGCAGTTTTAAGCACGCTTGCTTCCTTTGAGCTTGATACGACAACCTGGTCACCAGGTTTCTATCAGATTACTTTGATAGCAGAGCTTCAATCCGCTTCTGGAATACCAGCCGGCGGTGGAACAGTTCAGATTCAAGTACAGTAAAGGAGGTAAGAGAATGAATAAGAGACAATTAAGTAATATTCAATGTCATGCAGATATAAAGTCATGTCATGCTGAACTTGTTTCAGCATCTCGTAATAGATTCCGAAACAAGTTCGGAATGACATTGCTTCTTATTCTTTTCTCAATTCTCTTTTTCTCCTGCGAGAATGCTGTAGATGCTGCTTATGATAATTATATAGAAGAAAGCCAGACAGACTCATCTTCTAAAAAGGCTTACATTGTATTTAATCTTGTTGAGAATGGACGTTCGGCTGCACGAACTGTTACAGGAACTACCGGACTGCCTAAACAGGGAATTTCTACCGGTGTAACTTCAAGTCTTTTCTCTGATATCACCTTTAGCGGAAGCCGCTCCGATGGAGTAACTCTGGCTCCTGTTACCGCTTCAAGCTTTGCCCAGCTTTCCGGACGTTCCATAGAAGTTGAAGCCGGCAGTTGGACCTTCGAGCTCGAAGCCTGGCTGGGTAAAACTTCAACCAATCCGGGTGAAAAATATTTTGCGACACAAGCGCTAACCGTTGCCCCGGGTGCCAATCAGCTCACAATGAGCCTTGTACCGGATTCCGCTTCAACAGCCACAGCCGCCGCCCAGGCCGCACATCCGGGCAGCTGGCAGATTCAGGTCAAGTTTCCTTGTAATGACGAAAATCTTATAGACCAGGTAGATGTCTGGCTTTTAAAATATTCTGATTTTGCCAGTGCGGGTTCAAATCTTTCTTCTGTTGTAAAGCAGTTCGAGCATACTTATGTTAAGGGAACAGACTTTAATGCAACAGGTCAGCAAACCCTTAATGTCGGTGAAGCAAGTCGTGCCTGCGGAAACTATATCGTTTATGTCCGCTTCCTTAAAAATGTAATACAGCAGGGAGGAACCTCCGCCAGCGCAAGTGTTACTGCAACAGAGGTAATCAACACCTGGGGCGAGCTTATGCGCATTAATCCGGGAGCAAGTGCCAGCGGAATTATCACTCTGCCAAATGCCGACACAGTTTATACAATTACCTACGACACAGGTAATGCAGAATGGGATACCTCTGCAACAGACAATATTCAGATTTCTTATACCAGAAACAGCGGCACTTCCGGCGTAATCACCTTGCCTGGTGAATCAGCCTTTGTAAACAGAAACCCTTCAAGCTTCACCGCTACAGATCCGGCGCGACCTTATCAGTTTTTGGGCTGGTACGATAATCCTCAGTTTACAGGTACGGCAAAAACCAGCTTCCAGGTTACCGATGCAGAAAATAAAACCTTCTATGCAAAATGGAAGGTACCGATTTTTGATGTTTACATCAGCAGCAGCGGTCACGATGATACCGGCGACGGCTCTATTGATAATCCTTTAAAAACCGCAAAGGCTGCTTACGCACTTTTCGGCGACTTAGGCGCAACTAACTCAGACAATACTTATAAAAATACAATTCATATTCTTTCTAATTATACCGGTACAAATAAAATTGACCAGCCTTGGGGCGACGGTTCTAAAAACGGTATGTATGTAAACTTTGTAGGCGAAAAGGGTGGAGTAGCAAATACTCCAGTTACCCTTGAGCTTGATGTAAGCCAATGTCCAGACTCTAATGGTAACTTGACTGCTCAGACTTTTATCTATCTTGAAAATAATCAGAGAATGAAGTTCAAGAATATCAATTTTACGTCTAGCCAGACTTACGAGCACCCAAACGGCTATGGCTGTCTTTTTTCAACAGCAGGAACGGAAATTATTTTTGAAGATTCAACTATTACAGGCTATGTCGCAAAGGGCTGCTGCGGAATCAATGTAGATGGAGTTGCCTGGCTTAAGAATTGTGAGATTTCCGGCAACTATGCAATTGATGCAAATAACAATCCAGATGACCCTTGGGGAAGCGCCGTAAATGTTGGTAATGGTTCTCTGCATATAGAAGGCAGCGTTATCATCAAAAATAATCATATATTAAATACAGATGGTACGCCTGCAAGCGAAAATTATAATCTTTATCTTGGAACCTGGTCGGGCACACCGGCTACACTTCATTTTATGCCGATGGTTGTTCACAACTCAATTGCAGGCAGCGAAATCTGGCTTAAGCTTGCCCAGGAGCCTCGTGCCTTTACAAGCGGCTATGGAACTCAGACAGGCGCACCTGCAGATTATTTCCACAGCGACAGCGGCCTTGATGTAGAACTCAATGCCACTGGAGAAGCGGCTCTCAGCCTTAAGATTTATCTTTACGTAAATTCAAACAGCGAAAGTCCTGCCGGAAACGACAGTTCTGGAAATGGAAGCCAGAATGCACCTTATGCTTCAATCGGTAAAGCAATAGAAAAGATAACTTCCTTTAATAATAATCTCATGGATGCGATTATTTATGTAAAGGGCGATGTCCCTTGTAACACAATAATTGATGATGATGGCACCACTACAAACGAAAGCGGCGTCACGGCCGGAAAACAGCTTATTGCCCAAACCCTAAAAATAGAAGGTGTCGGCTCCACTGCTACCGCCGTTTTAAACGGAAACACAAGCGCCAGAGTTCTTGATTCACGAACTACAGTTCCGCTCACTCTTAAAAATCTGACTATCAAGAATGGACAGACAACAAGTCGTGGCGGCGGCTTATATATTGATGGTACCACTGTCGAAATCAATAATTGTATAATAGAAAACAACAGTGCATACTCTCAGGGCGGCGGAGTTTATCTTACAAACGGTGCCCGGCTTACTATGAACGGCCAGTCATCTGTTATCCGCTCTAACTGGTTAACTGGAGTTCTTCCTGTTAGTACTACTGTTACAACAAATAAATGTGGTGGTGGAGTATACATTGATTCCGGAACTACCTTTACAATGAATGCCGGAACAATAGAGGGTAATGGCGCTTACTCTGGTGGTGGTGTATATGTACGTGGTAGCTTTGAAATGAATGGAGATACTGATACTACAGTTATCCAGTCAAATATGCGAATTGCTATGGGCAATACTCCAGATAGTACAGTTTTGAGTAGTACACAGCTTACTGCAAACGTAGAGGTAGGAATTCCAGGAACCTTTACAATGAATGGTGGAAAAATAACTTCCTCTCTTTCTCAAGGACAGAATGGTGCGGGAGTTTGTGTATATGCCAGCCATGGTAATGGTGACGAAAATGGAACTGCCACCTTTAATATGACTGGCGGTGAAATTTCTGGATTGAATATTTCACAAACTGCTGCTGTTTATTTACTTGCAGCGCCAAATGGAAGTAGCGAGAACTTTAGCCTTGTTTTTAATATGTCTGGTGGAAAAATTACCGGTAATACTGCAATAGTTGGTACATATTCTGAATATGGTACGTGTGCCGGTGTTTATGTTGGTCGATACGGTGCCTTTAATATGACCGGTGGCGAAATCAGTCATAATCATGCCCGCATTAAAGCTGGCGGTGTATATCGTGAGAACATTACAGGAACTGGATTAATTGTTCCAACTATTACCCTCGGACAGACATCTTCTGCAAGTACAATACTCATTAAAGATAATACCGTAGGCTCTCCTGCGGTAACAGGAAATATTTATCTTGATGAAGGAAAGACAGTCACAGTTGCCGGTGCCCTCTCTACTGCAAGCGAGGTTGGAATT
>CAMNGG010000255.1 GCA_946537975.1 uncultured Treponema sp.
TTTTTCAACCGCGAACTCAGCTGGCTTGAGTTTAATGCTCGTGTTTTATTTCAGGGGCTTAATAAAGACTTGCCTCTGCTTGAACGCCTCCAGTTTCTTTCCATTGTCACTTCCAATTTTGATGAGTTTTTTCAGGTTCGTGTTGCCGCTATAAAACGCCTGCTTGCGGAAAATCCCAGCTTTGTTGATGTATCGGGTCTTTCTCCTCAGATGGTTTTTACCTCTGTTGCTGCACGGGCACATCAGATAATTCGCAGCCAGCAGGAATGTCTTATGCAGGATATTCTTCCCTCTCTGGCAAATGAAGGCCTGGTCTACGTAACTCCTATGCAGTACACACAGCCTCAAACTGATTATCTGAACAGCATATTTAATTCAGAAATCTTTCCACTGCTCACACCCCTTCGTACAGATACAGAGGCCTTTCCCCATATCAAAAATCTTACAACCTACGCTGCCTTTTTGCTCTCTCCAATTGCGGGTATTAAAAAGTCTGCGGGAGCCGAAGAATTCCGCGGCAGTGAGAATGCACCGCGAATTGCTTTTGTAGAAGTGCCGGATGGTATTCCGAATATTTACTGGTTGTCTGGAAGCAATGCTGCGGGAACAGTTGCCCGTGGAGGTCAGTTTGCTCTGCTTCAGGATGTTATTACAGCCTTTGGAACAAAGCTTTTCCCGGGCTTTGAAGTTGAAGAAACTCTTTTGTTTAAGGTAACCCGCGACGCCGATTTTGCCGTAGACGAGGATGCGGGCAAGAATTTTATTCATGCTATGGAAGATGTCCTGATTCAGAGAAAATCTTCCTTTCCGGTTCAGATGACCTGTAATTCTTCAAGTTCAAAAATCCAGAAGTTTCTGATGGAAAAGCTTGAACTTACAGAAGATGATGTTTACCGGGTAGACCAGATTATAAATCCGGGTGACCTTATGGAGCTGCGCGAGGCAGATGAAAGCGGCAGCCTTAGCTTTGAGAGCTGGGAGCATTTTTATCCGGCAGACCTTCCCGAAGATGAGCCTTACTGGGACACCCTTAAGCTGCACGACAAAATCCTTCATGTTCCTTACGAAAGCTATGACCCGGTTGTAAAATTTATTTCTGATGCGGCAGATGATGATGATGTACTCGCAATAAAAATGACCCTTTACCGCACCGGCCGCAATTCTCCAATTATCGACGCACTTGAGAGGGCAGCCCAGCGAGGTAAACAGGTTATAGTTCTTGTAGAACTTAAAGCCCGCTTTGATGAAGAGCGCAACATTGCCTGGGCCAACGAGCTTGAGCAGGCCGGCGTTACTGTAATTTATGGACTTGTAAATCTTAAGGTGCATGCAAAAATCTTAATGGTGATTCGCCGCGAGAGTGATACAATCCGCCGTTATGTTCACCTGGCGACAGGAAACTATAATACCAAGACGGCAAAACTGTATTCAGATATTTCTCTTTTTACTGCTAATCCACAGATTGCAAATGATGCGACCCTTTTCTTTAATCTTGTTACCGGCTATTCAACCCTGCAGAATATGAACTGCCTGTCGATGGCGCCTGTAACTATTAAGTCCCGTCTCATTGCAATGATAAACCGTGAAATTGAGCGCAGCCGTCCGGAAAATCCGGGACTTATTATTGCAAAAATGAACAGCCTGACTCACGAAGAGGTTATTTCTGCCTTGTACAAGGCCAGCCAGGCGGGCGTTCGCGTGCTTTTGAATGTCCGGGGAATCTGTATGCTGGTACCGGGAGTGGAGGGCCTGAGCGAGAACATAAAGGTTATTTCGATTGTAGACCGCTACCTTGAGCATTCCCGCATTTTCTATTTCCAGAATGGTGGTACGCCGGAGCTTTACTGCTCGTCTGCCGACTGGATGAACCGCAACCTTGACCGCCGCATTGAACTTATGTTCCCGATTCTGGAAAAGGCAGCCTTTGAAGATGTAAAATCAATTCTCGATACCTATTTTGCCGATAACACTACCGCAATGGAGCTGCAGTCAAACGGAAGCTGGCAGCCGGTAGCAAGGGGCAAAAAGGAAGAAGCACTTCGTGCACAGGAAGTTCTTTATAAAAAATACAAATCTCTCGAAGAAAAAAAGCCGAAAGGCGAAGAGACTCGTTTTGAAGTTCGCAGAAAATAACTGATATGCATTTTGAGCAAAACCGTATCTTGAAAGGATACGGTTTTTTTTATGCTTGTTGTTTAAGAGGGGGGAAAATAGTATAATTAAATTAAGAGGTAAAATATGGCACTGAGATTATACAATACTATGGGACGCAAAATGGAAGAGTTTAAGCCGCTTGTTGAAGGACATGCAGGTTTTTATGGCTGTGGTCCTACGGTTTACAATTATGCGCATGTAGGAAATCTTCGTGCTTATGTTTGCTGGGATATTCTTGATAAGACCCTACAGTTTTTGGGCTATGACGTTAAGCATGTTATGAATATCACCGATGTTGGACACCTTACAGATGACGGCGACAACGGTGAAGACAAAATGAAAAAGTCTGCGGCAGAGCGCCACCAGAGTGTGCTTGAGGTTGCAAACTTTTACACAGACGCTTTTATGAAGGATATGGATGCGATGAATATCCGTCATCCGGATGTTATCTGCCGTGCCACCGAGCATATTGACGATATGATTGAGCTGATTAAAAAGATTGAAGCAAACGGACACACTTATATGGCTGGCGGAAATCTTTATTATGATATTTCTACCTTCCCTGATTATGGTAAGCTTGCAAACCTTAACCTTGACGAGCTTAAGGCAGGTGCCGGAAAGCGTAAGGTTGTCGTTATCGACGAAAACAAACGCAACCCCGGCGACTTTGTTCTCTGGTTTACAAAATCTAAGTTTGAAGATCAGGCTATGACCTGGGACAGCCCTTGGGGACGAGGTTACCCTGGCTGGCATATTGAGTGCTCGGCTATGAGTATGAAGTATCTTGGAAAGCATTTTGATATTCACACCGGCGGAATTGACCACGTGCCGGTTCATCATACAAACGAAATTGCTCAGTCGGAAGGCTCTTTTGACGAGGCTGAGCGCGCTAAGGGACCTTGGGTTGACTACTGGATGCACAATGAGTTCCTTATTCTTGAGGGCGGAAAGATGAGTAAGTCTGCCGGTAACTTTATTACTTTGCAGACTCCGCTTCCGCCAGAACGCGGTTATTCACTTAAAGATAAGGGCTTTGCTCCTCTGGACTACCGCTTCTTCCTTTTGAGCGGACACTATAGAAAACAGCTTGTATTCAGTCTTGATGCCCTTAAGTCTGCAAAAAATGGCCGTGCTGCCTTGAATGCCCGTGTAGCTAAGCTGATTGCTAAGGCAAATTCAGAAGAAGGACTTGGTCTGACTGTTGAAAACTTTGCCGAAAAACTGGCCGGCCTTGCAGTGGATGAAGAAAGTATGAATAAGTTCCGCGAAGGTCTTGAAAACGACCTTGCAACTCCGGTTGCTATGGCCGCAATGCAGAAGGCCGCTGGCGGCAAGGGCGGAATTAAGGCTTCGACGGCACTTGCTACTCTTCTTAAGATGGACAGCGTTTTGAGCCTTGATGTTATTAAGGGCGGTTTTGAAGCACTTGCCGAGCAGGAAAAACTTAATGGCGCGGCTGGAGCTGCTGCCGGAGCAGCTGCGGCTGATGCTCATGCGGGGGACCCTGAGGCTGCCGAAATTGATGCTCTCGTAGCTGAGCGAACAGCAGCTAAAAAGAATAAGGATTTTGCCCGTGCAGATGAAATCCGTAACCAGTTGACCGCCCGCGGTGTTATTATTATTGATACGCCGAATGGCCCGACCTGGAAGCGCGGTTAATTCCTGAAAAATAAGAAAAAAATAAGAAGTTTGTAACTTTTGGGATATCAAAGTGTTTGACAATATAGCAGGCAATCAACAGGAAGAAAACGTAGCTTTGAATGCGGCAAATCCGGTTGATTTTAAGAAAATTTATGATGCAACAATGCAGATGCTCTTTAAGGTTTCGTTTAGAATTGTAAACGACGAAGAGGCTGCTGAAGATTTAGCACATGACTCACTTATCAAAGCAAATGAAAAAGAGCTTGTTTTTCCGTCAGTTAATGATGCTAAATACTGGCTTATTCGGGTTGTAAAGAATGCATCAATAAATTATATAAAACGTAAAGAACGTGAGCGTAAAGCTTACGAAAAAGTCCTTTATGAGGATCATAGAAAAGCGGATACAGGGGAAGTTGACTTACTCAAGAAGGAATCTATGGGTAAGGCAAGGGAAGCTCTGAAAAAACTGCCGGATAACCTGCAGGATGTACTTATGCTTAGGGAATATGCAGACCTGAACTATAAGGAAATCGGAAGGATTCTGGGCATTACAGAGGGTAATGTTAAGGTTCGTATTTTCAGAGCGAGGGAACAGCTGGTAAAAATTATAGGAGAAGATAATGTCTTTTTGCCCGAGTAAAGATATTCATTCCGTATATCTCGATGGAGAGCTGCCTGAAAACTACAAGGCTGAGTATGAGCTTCATATTTCTCACTGCGAAAAATGCCGCAAAGAGCTGGAGCAGTTAAAGGCCCTGCATTCCCTCTTCCAGGCAGATTCAGATTCACTTAAACTTGATGAGCATTTTATGGACGAAAGCTTTCAGCGGCTTCAGATAAAAATGGCCTACAGCAGAAATGTTGGTAAGGTTCCGCAGAAATCTCCGTTTAAGGTAATCAGTTATGTTGCCTCGGGTGTGGCCGCAGCGGCAGTTCTTGCTCTTATTATTCCTGCCGGCTTAAAGTCTAATAAAACAAAT
>CAMNGG010000256.1 GCA_946537975.1 uncultured Treponema sp.
GAAGAACAGCTCCGCAAGGCTGCTAAATCTGCAGTTTGCAAAATCAACGTAGACTCAGACGGACGTCTTGCTATGACAGCTGCTATCCGTAAGCACCTTGTTGAGCATCCAGAGGACTTCGACCCACGTCAGTACCTCACAGACGCTCGTGCAGAACTCGTAAAGATGTATGCAGACAAGAACAAGAACGTATTCGGTTCAGCAGGCCACGCTTTAGACTAGGAGAACAAATGCGAGTTTTGCTTTGCAAAACTCGTGAAGCACGCGTCAGCGTGCGACACACGCATTGGACTAGTAAGAATACAGCGCTAGTTTTGCGCAGCAAAACTAGTGAAGCAGCCGTAAGGCTGCGACTCATGCTCTTGACTAGTTCTTATTAGTCTAAAAAAAAACGGTGGTTGTGAAAAACCACCGTTTTTTTTATGTCAAAAATTATTTTTCATTTACAGTAAGTACACCAAAGCGGCTTAAAATAAAAAGCACCGGCAGAGCCCCACTGTACAAAGCACTTAAAATCAGCACAAGCAAATAATTTACATCCAGAATGTACATAGTTTCCAGTAAAGAAGGAACTACAAGGCTGACAAGACTTATACAAATCCAGATTACGGTAAAGAGGATTTTTTTATTTCTGACAGTTTTTTCAATATGCTTTGCACCAAGGCCTAAGGAAAATATCATTACCATAAAAATTACTGGCTTAACAAAAAGCGGGAAAGTTGTATAAAGACCTTCCGAAGTAGAAATAATTGTATATGGAAGATAAAGCATATAAAAAGAAAGCAAAAGCGGAAACAAAGCTTCTACCTTATAAGAAATTTCATCCTTAGACCAGGCAAAAAATATTCCATAAAGCAGCACTACTGGAATCAGAGTTTGTCTTACCAGCAGAAAGATAACATTACTTTCAAAAGAATAAGGAATAATTCTATGCGAATATAAAAAGAATGCCTTAAAACCACAGACAAGGACAGCCGCTACGAGGCCTGTAAAAATTACGGGAATTAAATGCGAATCTTTTTTATAGAAGCACCAGGCTGCGAGAATCAATGGAAGCAATAAGAACATAAAAAGATACATGTCTAAAAAATACAGTTTAGAGCAGTTTTAATCAACCTTACTTTGCGCGAATGCGAAGTATGCTCGCCCTGCCCTCCACAGTTATTTTTTCGCCAGGCTTTACGGCATAAATTTCTTCCGCAAGAATCTTCTGCCCAATCTTTTCGTCTGATGTACGGATTACAGCCTTATCTTCGCTAAGAATATATAAAAGCTGAACATCGGCCGCGCCTTTATCATCTCCAGAGCAGTACATACTCCAGCCGCCTTTAACATCAATACGCTCAATTGAAAAATACTTACAGTCAAACTCACCAGGGAAAGGAGCAACAGGCTGCATTTCTTCCCGCTTTATTACAGCAAGACCTTTTTCAATATGAACCTCACGGCCGCGCCCCCAGTCATAAAGACGATAGGTAAGATCGCAGGACTGCTGGGTTTCCATTAAGCGAAGTCCTCCGCCAATTGCATGAACTGTACCTGCCGGTATATAAACAAAGTCACCGGGCTTTACGTGTACAAACTCAAGATATTCTTCAAGAGTATTATCTGTAATAGCCTTGGCAAGCACTTCATTTGAAAAACCCGGCTTTATTCCATAGACAAGCTTTGCATCTGGAGCTGCGTCAAGTACATACCAGCACTCGGTTTTTCCGCGATTTCCCGGACCTTCAAGCTTTACAGCCCAATCATCATCAGGATGAACCTGAATTGAAAGTGTATCGTTAGCCTGAATCACCTTGATTAAAAGAGGATATTCTCCGCCACAGAAATCCTTAAATTCCTGCTGGCAGCCATTTGGATGGGTTGAAGCAATCCAGAGCTCGTAACCCCAGATTTTATCTGATTTTATTGGATTTAGTTTAAGCATCTTAGCGGCCCCACAATTGTTCAGGATAATAACCGTCTTTAATTTTCTTTGCAATTTCGTCTTTTACCAGCTGACGATCTTCAGGATAAGTCATACCAAACCAGGTTTCAGAAGAATTAAAGAACTTAATAATTCCTTTACCATGAGCAATAATATCACTTGCGGCAACAGGAAGCAGAGCTTCTGCCTTTGGAGCCTTTGAATTATTTGCAATAAAGTTTTCCCAGTAAACATGGAACTCTTCAAATGCCTTAGGACTGAAGCCAAAGAGATTCATACTTACCCATTCTTTTCCGGTAAAGATTTTTTTCTCTCCATCCGGCATTTCGCTGATTACCTGATCATTTTCACCATAGTAAATCTTAAGATTTTCTACGATATTTACAAGCTTTTCATCAGCAACTGTACAAACACCGCGGCTTACGGAACCAGAACGGCTCATTGTATTTCCAAGAATATAGCCTACCATTGCATGCTCAGTGCAGTCATTATCAATTGAAGAAAGATACTTTCCAAGTACTTCAAAAGCCTGGCGGCCATAATAATCATCAGAATTAATTACTGCAAATGGTGCATTAATTGCTTTTTCTGCACACAAAACAGCATGGGTTGTTCCCCATGGCTTTTCGCGACCTTCGCTGTCTTTAAGCTGCTGCTCTGTCAAAAGGCTTTCGTGCTGCTGGAAAACGTATTCTGCATCAAAATTGCGGGCAATGCGGTCAAAAAGTCGCTCACGAAAGGCCTGTTCAATATCTTTTCTGATTATGAATACTACCTTTCCGAAACCGCTTTTCATTGCGTCGTAAGTTGCAAAATCCAGAAGACATTCATCGTGAAGTCCTACTCCATCTATCTGCTTTACTCCGCCGTAACGGCTTCCCATTCCGGCTGCTAATACTAATAATGTTGGTTTCATTTTTTTTCCTCTTATGTGTCATTATCCGGCTTGACCGGATAATCTTTATGAAATTATAGTCTCAAGGGCAAGCTTCATCATGTCCTTGAAGGTTGTCTGCCTTTCTTCTGCAGTTGTAGCAGTTCCTTTTACGATATGGTCACTTACAGTAAGAATAGCAAGAGCCTTTCTTTTGAACTCTGCTGCAAGAGTATACAATTCTGCGGCTTCCATTTCAATTCCTACTACACCGTACTTTTTCCAGAGCTTCCAGTTTTCATTATCATCATAAAAACGGTCGCTGGAAGCACAAGGGCCTACAACAGTCTTGAGTCCAAGTTCTTTTGATTTATTGTAAGCAGTGTTTAACAGTTCAAAATCAGCTACAGGGGCATAATGCATAAGGCCGAAGCGCTGAGACTGCAAAGAAGAGTCTGTACAGGCTCCGTTTGCAAGAATTACATCGCGAAGCTCAACATTTTCGCTGACTGCACCGCAGGTTCCTACCCTAATTGCCTTCTGAACTCCATAACAGTCAAAAAGCTCGTGAACATAAATTGAAAGTGAAGGCTGGCCCATTCCGGTTCCCTGAACAGACACTTTTACCCCTTTATATGTACCGGTAAATCCGAACATACCACGAACTTCGTTGTAGCATACCGGATTTTCAAGAAAGTTTTCTGCAATAAATTTGGCCCTCAAAGGATCGCCAGGAAGCAGAACTTTGTCTGCAATTGCTCCTTCTGGAGCGTTAATATGTGTACTCATATCTTTATTATAATTGAAAAATAAAATAAAGCAAATATATAAGAAACAAAGAAATCCTAAGTTTGATTCCTCCCGTGAAAAAAGCCCTCGGCCAACGGGGATGATGTTGTCCTCGGTCTTTTTTCACTCCGGATTCAAACTTAAATTACTGTGATTTTTTATTTTTCAATTATAAAAATATGATTCCAAATATTGCGCCCAGAAATATGATAAGGATTGGGTGGGCTTTTACTTTGAATAGCAAGAAAGAGAATACTGCGTAGCCGGCTATTGGGATTGGGTTGAAGAGATGTTTCCAGCCTTCCAGGGTGGTAAGGGCAGACAGAGATTGAGGAGGATTAATCAGGGTGAACATTATTACCTGAATTACCGGAACCAGAATGAGGCCTGTAGTTACAGGTCGCAGAAAAGCAAGAGAACCTTTTACAAAGGGATTATCGTTAAAACTTCGTAAAAATTTTGCAATAATAAGAATAATTATTATTGAAGGTAAAACCTGGGCACCTGTAACAATAAGGGCACCCGGCACACCATAAAGCTCATAACCTATATAGGTTGCCATATTTATTCCGATTGGTCCCGGAGTACTTTCGGATATAGCCACCATATTATAAAACTGAGCTTGAGAAATAAGACCGGAAGAAACAATGGACTGCTGCATAAGGGTGATTGCTACCTGCCCGCCACCGATTGTAAAAAGTCCGATATAAAAGAAGGTAAAGGCAAGCTGTAAAAGAGACATCAGTTTTCCTCCTTTCCAGTTTCTGCGCCGGTTTGTGAGCCGGAGCTGTTTTTATCTGCTTCAGAAACGGCAAGTCTTTTCTTCTGCCTGTAAAGAGTAAGCAGACATCCGGTTAGAAGAGCCGCAATAATTATCCACACAGACTGAACCTTGAAAAAATAAATCAGGGCAAATGCCAGAAGCATAAATACTGCATTCCACAGGTTTTTAATTGTTTTTTTTGAAAACTTTACAATTACGCTGGTAAGCAGGGCCGCAACAGCAACATTTATTCCCTTCAGAGCCTTCTGCGCAAGAGGATATTTATCTACAGAAGAGATTGCCCCCGCAAGCAGCATAATAATTACCCAGGACGGAGTTACTACACCAAGAGTTCCGATAATTCCTCCGAACCAGCCCAGACGCTTGTAGCCCACAAAGGTTGCGACATTTACCGCAATAATTCCAGGAGTGCTTTGTCCTATGGCGAAATAATCAACAAGCTCTTCTTCTGTCAGCCAGACACGTTTTTCTATTAATTCCCTCTGCATAATGGGCATCATTGCGAGGCCTCCGCCAAATGTGAAGCTCCCTATTTTTACAAAAACGAAATAAAGCTCTATCAACTGCTTTAACTTATTTTTCATCTCTTACCTCTAACAGTTTATTACTTATAGAAAGCTGAATACAGGTTCCGGCAGGTTTATTCGGTTTTATCACAAAGGCAGCTCCAATCTGATTTGCCCTGTACTGCATTGAATTCAAGCCAAGTCCTTTTCCCTTGTCCTGACTATTATTCACAAAACCAACACCATCATCAATTACCCTGATTACAATTTTTTTACCTTCGTTTTTTACCTGAACTTCTACATGCTGTGCTTTGGAATGCTTCATTATATTATGAAGGGCTTCCTGTATAATTCTAAAAATATTAAGCTTCTGAGTTTTATCAAAATGAAAATCCTTAGGAAGTGTCCATTCATAATTACAGCTTATACCAGACTGAGCCGCAAAACTGTCACACAAGTTACTAAGGCTGTGATTCATACCAAGGCTTTCCAACTCAACAGGATAGGAGTTATGAGCATATTGTCTCGTAGTCTGCAAGGTTTCACCAATCAGCTGGGCAAGCTCCAGCATCTGTGCTTTTTCAACCGGTTCATCCTGATTAGAATAGCTTCGGCAGAGCATCGAAATACCCGCAAGTCTCTGGCATATATCATCATGTAAATCATTACTAAAGCGCTGGCGCTCCAGCTCACTGATTTTCAAAATCTCGGCCTCAACCTCCATACGCCGGTTATTTGCTTCAACCAGTTCTTTTGTACGCTCATTTACTTCTCTTTCAAGAAAATCAGAACGTTTCTTTCTTTCTTCCGCAATTGTTATACGGTTCAAACCGTGGGCAATATTAATTGCAATTGAACTTAAATATGGAAGGACGTTTTCATCTGCTTCATAAAAAACACAGCCTATTAACTCATTTCCCGCATAAAGAAATTTAAGTATCATTGAAGGCTTTGTTTTCGGATCAATTTCATAAAAGCGGCGATAGAACTGCCCAAGCGGCATTCTCATTTCACGGTCAAATTCGTAGCATTCATTTCCACTACGGCGTACGAAAAGCGGATCAACCGGAAGTATTTTTGAATGCCCTCCCTTTCCTTTATCACTCGAAAAACGCAGAATACAAAAATTATTCAAGCCAAGCTGATTAAGATTCTGGCGAACTACATATTTTAAGGCACCAAAGGTTTCACCATAATTTAGATCCTGACCAATATGACTTACCATGCGAAGCAAGGTTTCTGACTGAACATAATTTGCCTGCATAGCCCGGAACTGTTCCTCATCAGAAGCAAAATCATCCTTACTTCCTTTACAACCGCAGGACTTCCTGTAAACAACCCTTGATTCTATAAATACCTGCTCAGGAACTTTTTTCTTTTGAACAAGCTCTTCCATAAGTTCAAGCGATTTTGCACCTATTTCATTTAAAGGTTGATGAACTGTTGTAAGTGAAGGAATTTCAAAGCGCGCCTGAGGAATATCATCAAAGCCTGTAACGGCACATTCTTTTATGCCAGCACTCTTGCTGTTTATCTTGAAGAATTTGTATACGCCAATTGCCATATTATCGTTTGCGCACACAACAACATCCGGAGTTTTTTTACTTTCGTCCATATATTCAGCCATAGCACGTATAGCGGCAACCTCAGTAAAAAAGCCCCTTTTCAAAACATATTCAAGATCAGAAAACCAGGGACGATAGGCCTCCATAGTCTTAATAAAAATCTGTTCACGAATTTCTGCATCAGGATGATCCTCTGCTCCGCTTATAAAAAGAAACTTTCTATATTTATGATTAAGAATCAGATGCTCAACCAGCTGCTTCATAGAATCTTCAGTCTCAATCAAAACAGAGGGTATACCTTCTATCTTCTGGCCAACTGAAATTACCGGTAAATTGCCCCATACTCTTTCAACATCATTTTTTGTAATAAACTCAGAATTTCCGGTAATAACGGAGGTAATTAAAATTATTCCATCCAGATCAAAATATTCTTTATGTGGAAAGCGAGCTACAGGTTCATCTTCTGTGATATGAGCATTTTCCTGCTGAAAACAAACTAGCTCTATCCCTTTTTCCTGAGCCTTCTGTACAATTCCCTTATAAACGGAAATCTGATACTCTTCATCAAGAATGTTTAAAACAACTCCAATTCGCATATATTTTATTATACATTTATTTTAAAAATTATGATATTATATAACTATGAGTTGTAATGTAATTATTATCGATGACCATCCGCTTTTTAGCCGCGGACTTTCTCAGCTTATTGAGACCCAAAAAGATTATAAGGTAATTGGTCTTGCTAAAGACAGAAACGAAGCCTTATCTCTTCTTGATACCACAAAGCCAGATCTTGCCATTGTAGACTTGAACCTTGGACAGGAGGATGGACTTGAGCTCATTAAAGACATCATAGTAATACATCCGCAGACAAAGATTCTTGTACTCTCAATGCATGATGAACGCTTTTATGCAGAACGTGCTATTAAGGCCGGGGCTAAAGGTTATATTATGAAAGAAGAGGCAGAATCTCAGGTTATAAATGCCATAAAAACTGTAACCAGCGGAGAAATTTATCTTAGTGAGAATGAGAAAAACCGCATTAAAGAGCTTGCAGAAGGACGTCCTGATTCAGGAGAGCTTTCAGATTTGATAAGCACACTTTCAGACCGTCAGCTTCAGATTTTTACACTTGTAGGAAAAGGTCTGGGAACCGTTGAAATTGCAAAACGCCTGAATTTAAGCATTAAAACAATAGACACTCACAAAGAAAATATCAAAGGAAAGCTCCATTGCGCTTCCTCTGCGGAACTCAGGCAGATGGCGATTGAATGGACAAATAAAGCTATATAAAAAAAAGCGACAGAACACTGTCGCTTTATAAGAGTCGGCAAGCACAGCTTGCCTCTGACGCATTTTTTCGATAATCCTAAAACGACCCTTGCGGCTCGTTTTTTAACGGATTTTCGATTGTAGCCTACTGAAGAACCTTAGCAATGCGCTCAAGAACCTTCTTGCGATCAAGAGGCTTAATGATATAGCTCTTTGCACCTGTCATAAGAGACTTCTTTACAAGTTCCTCTTTACCGAGAGCAGAAACCATTACAACCTTTGCATTCTTATCAAAAGCCATAATCTGTTCAAGAGCAGTAATACCATCCATCTTAGGCATTGTAATA
>CAMNGG010000257.1 GCA_946537975.1 uncultured Treponema sp.
GCAATTATTAACAAAATCAAAAATTATGAAGAATGCCTTTCCGCTCTCGAAAGCTTTCTGCCTTACATAAACAGCTGGGCAGTAAGCGACGGATTAAATCCTCCTGTCCTCAAAAAGAACCGCAAGCAGCTGCTTCCAAAACTACAGCTCTGGATTCGCTCTGACAAACCTTTTACACAACGCGTAGGCATGCTGCTTTTAATGAAATATTTTCTGGATGATGATTTTAAGAGCGAGTATCTTGAACTGCCAGCCTCTATCCGCAGCGAAGAATATTATGTAAACATGATGACTGCCTGGCTTTTTGCCGAAGCACTTGTAAAACAGTGGGACACGGCAATCACCTTTATTCAGAAAAAACGGCTGGATGTCTGGACTCACAATAAAGCAATTCAAAAGGCCTGCGAAAGCTTCCGTGTAAGTCCTGAGCATAAAGAATACTTAAAAACTCTCAGAATTAACTAAATAGATTGCTGACATTCCTTCTGATTTTTTCTTTATAGAAAATAAGTCTTCATCATACCTTTTCCTTTTACATCGATTTCTGTATTTTCGCTGTACTGGAAAAGGTCTGCCGTCTGAATCTTTGTAGTTTCTGTCACGTGGATTTTCATAGGAAGTCCTGTACTTTCCATTCGGCTTGCGACATTAACCGTATCACCCCAGATATCGTAAATGAACTTCGTTTTTCCAATTACTCCGGCAACAAGAGCGCCTGAATTGATTCCAAGTCTTATCTGCAGCTTTATATTTGAAGTTTCGTTGAAGGCAGATACATCC
Organism: uncultured Treponema sp.; assembly: GCA_946537975.1. Lineage (GTDB taxonomy): Bacteria > Spirochaetota > Spirochaetia > Treponematales > Treponemataceae > Treponema_D. Next base: position 781 of record CAMNGG010000257.1, read on the forward strand.
TGCAAAAGTCCGCGGGCAAAACGAATCATCTTTGCGGCGCCATCGTTAGCACGTTCAAGGGTAAGACCTGCCGCTGCCATGTAGGCGTCTCCAATTGTTTTGATTTTTTCAATACCTTCCCGCTGGGCCCTTTCATCAAACATTGTAAACATTTTATTGAGCATTGTAACAACTTCTTCTGCGGTCATCTCGCCGCTTATTCTTGTAAAGCCTACAATATCGGTGAATAAAACTGTAACGTTTGGGTATTCCTTAGCGATAGTGCTGTCAGGATTAGCCGTAAGCTCTTTTGCAATTTCTTTCGGAAGGATATTCAGGAGCAGCCTTTCTGAGCGGTTCTTTTCAGCTTCGAGTTCCTTTGTTCTTTCCTTTACAGTACTTTCGAGTTTTTTGTTTTCCTCTTCAACACGAATTAACTTTCCTTCAAAAAGCATGATTGTAGTTGAGATTATAAAAATTATAGCAAGAATCGAAAGGAAGATGTTGAAGAAGGTATTTGTAAGAGGCTTCAAAATACTTGAATAGGTAAAGGTGATTTTTTGAGAAAGCGGCTGATAGTCATGCGGTGTGTACATAATGCAGCCAAAGCCCAAAGTTTTTAAAGGAGTGATTGTATAGAAATCTTCGCCATGAATATTTTCCTGATCTCCTGCATGCGGTTTTATTACATTCAGTTGATTTTTAGAAAGTGAGAAACTTCCATTCCATGGTCCCGGATCAATTGAACAGCCGTCTGGAATATAAATTGAAAAGCTCCAGTCTGTAATAATTGTACTGCTCATATTGTTGAAAATTACTCCGTCAAACTGAGCGCCTGTTCTGTTTTCATCTCCTTCATCAATCCAGTGCTTTTCTGCATTTCTTATAAAGGTTACACAAACAGCTTTTGAAGCATCATTTTCTGTATAAGGTTTTTCAATTGTCAAAGTTTTTTCTGGAAGAGAAATTCCTTTGATAGAAACAATCAGAAGCACAAGAAGGATTCCACCCAGGCTTATTGAAAAAGTCTGCCAGAAATGACTTCTTGCTACCCTCTTTTTTGTCTGAATTGAAGTGGTTTCGTTTTTATAGACTGGACTGATAATTGACTGAGCCCTATCCCCGGAATAAAATTCAATTTCCATCAATTTGATGGAAGAATAAAAAAGATGCAGAGCTCCCAAACCAAGGGCCATGTTAATCCATGAAAAACCATAGCTAAGAAGAATCAGAATTACCCCAACTAATGGAAGTGCAAAATAAAATATCAGAGAAACAAAAGCATTTAGCGGCATTTTTTTTCTATTCTGCAGAAGTACTGTGAGAGTAATAAGACCAGGCAAAAGTCCTAAAACAACCGCAAAAGGAAATAAAGTATTTCTATGATAAAAATTATTTTCATCAAAATAATAAAATAGATTTGTAAACTGGCTGATAACTATAAGACAAATCCCCGCAAGGCAGAAAAAGAAAACTATAAAAAGTTGAAGAGGGATTCCGTTTTTTACAGCACTTTTCGGATGAAAAATCAGGGACAGACTTAAACGCGACTGTTTAATAAACTCGCAGACATAAAAACAAAAGAAGAAGGAAATTGAAAAATTACAGATGTAAACAAATAAATTACTGAGGCGTACCATATACCAGCCCAAGTTGCTGCTGTTACCACGGAAAATATAAGCCAGCGCATCAAAGAGAAGCATAAAGCCTGTAAATAATTCAATAAAAATAAGTGTTCGGCGGCCATTCTGCTTAAGCTTATGACCAGACCACAAAAAGACTCCTACCTGAAAACAAAAAAAGGAAAGGAAACAAAGAGCAGAAATACTGATAATTCTTATAAAATCTGACACGAAAAATTCCTCTAAAAAAATATATTTAATTATAGTAACAAAATTGAGATTTTAGAAGAAAAAACGGCTTATACAATTAAATTTACAATAATGCCTGTAAGCAGTGAAAAGATAATAACAAAGACAAAATAGAGGGCAAAGTTTTTTTCTCCCAGGGCAATCTTGAGGGCACCCAGATTTGTGATTTTTGTAGCGGGACCGGTTATCATAAAGGCGGCGGCGCTGCCTGCTGTCATGCCGTCTGCCAGCCATTGAATAATCAGGGGAATTGTTCCGCCGCCGCAAACATAAAGCGGCACTCCGATTGTAGCGGCCATTAAAAGACCAAAGCCTTCGTGTTCTTTTCCAAAAAGCTTTGCCATAGACTCGGCCGGAACATATCTTTGAAAAAGAGCGGAAAGAGCAATGCCAAGCAAAAACCAGAGGCCTGTTGCCTTTACGTTGCGCCAGATGTTTTTAAGCAGCCGCAAGAAAATATTTGGATCCGTATCATGATTTGCCGGCTCATCAAAAGAAGAAAAGTCAAAGTAAGCAGATGTTGAAACATGTTCCGCATGACAAGGGGCTTTCCTGCAATAAAATAATCTTACCAGCAGCCCTGCCACAATCCCGCAGAAAAAGCTGGATAAAATCCTTACCGCAAGCAGGGCACCCCCCAGGGCCGTACTGTAAATAATGAGCTGGGGGTTAAGCAGAATGGAACTCATCATAAAGGCGGCAAGAAAATCATCCTTAATTCCTTTGCGGGAAAAAGCTGCACAAATTGGAATTGTTCCATACATACAAAGAGGGCTTGCAATTCCCAGTGCGCTGGCAAATATCAGGCCTACAAAACCAGGTACTCTCTGGCCCACCCACTCTGCCGCTGTATGAATCCAGTTTTTGGCAAAGACACTTATGCAGGAGCCGATGAGAATACCAGCCAGCCAGTAGCTAAAAATCTGGCGAAACTGGAGGTCAAAATAATACCAGAGATAAATTGCTTCGCGTTGAATTACTTCGAGCATATTGTGCCGGGTCAGGTTTATTCTATAACTACCAGCCGGTAGTTTCTGCTTCCAAGGCCAATTTCATCAGCTGCCTGAAGAGTGTGTAAGCCCTGTTTGCTTTCTATGCGTTTACGGAGACTTGCACTGTCAGGAGCAATGTAAATCATATCAATACTTGCCTGGTCAATTGCCAGAGGGTCAAGACTTGCAAGCATTCCAATATCATGCATGTCTGGTTCATCAGGATTTCCGTCACAATCGCAGTCTACACTAAGACGGTTCAAGACATTTATAAAGGCTATGTTTTTTCCGCCGTTCATATAGTTGCAGACACCCTTGGCTGCATCGGCCATTGCTTCAAGGAAAGGCAGCTGCTGGCCCATAATGGAGCCCTTTGTTTTTTTACCGCCCGAATGAATCCAGACCTTGCCCGACTTTTCTGTAGAAGAACCGCTTCCAAAACCAATAGAAAGATTTTTTATAGCTCCGCCAAAGCCTGCCATTGCGTGTCCCTTAAAATGAGAAATCACAAGATAGGAATCATAATTTTTAAAATGGCTTCCGACATAATCTTCTTTAAGACGTTTGCCACCACTAACAGGAATTGTCATTATGCCCTCTTCATCAAGAAGGTCAAAATCTGCAATTTCCAAAAATCCGTGGTCTTTTACAACCTGTTTGTGCATGGCATTAGAAGCTCGGCTTCCACCATAGGCAGTATTACATTCAACAATTGTGCCGTTAACTTTTTGAACAGTATCCTTGAGCAGCTGTGGGCGAAGATAATTAGAAGCAGGAGGTTCACCGGTACTAATCTTTACACCGGTTTTTCCTGATGGAGTCCAGCCAAGAGCCTCGTAAAGCTTGAGCATACTTTTTGCGGAAACATCGCTTATAAAATATACCACGGGTGCCTTTGTGTCGCCAGTGCGGTGCTCCAGTTTTTCCAGATCAATCTGCTGGATTATGGAAGTGTCATTCTGTGCGGTTTTTGATGTCTTTGCAGACTTGCCTGCCGCAAATAGCCCTCCTAATAAAAGAAGTATTGCTGAAATAATTAACAGAGCTTTTTTCATACCGGTCTCCTT
>CAMNGG010000258.1 GCA_946537975.1 uncultured Treponema sp.
ATTTTTTGCAAGGCGATAAATATATTCTATCAGTTTTCCAATGCGGCGTTTTCCACGGAAGGCAGGAAAGGTGTAAACAAAGCCAATCCAGGGAGTAAGCTTTGTATCCGGAATTTCGTCTCGTTCCGAAAAGCTGCAAAAAGAAATCAGATCATTACCCTGGGTCAGTAAAAAGACTTTTGATTTTTCGCCATATTGCTGATTAAAACTTCCTTCAGAAAGAATCTTAAAAAGATATTTTCCAGCCCGCCAGTCAGATTCACCGATTTTTGTCAGCCAGAATTCTTTTTCAGATTTGTCTAAGAGAAAAAAATCTTTTATTTGAAGATTTTCTTTTTCTGTCATTTTTTTACCTTGTCAGCCCTTTCCCTGTTTCATTAGTGTTACATTTACTTTATAAACTTTTATTTTTCAGTTGCGCTCATTATAAAATTTCAATCTTGTGATATCAACCTTCTGGAAGGTTGTAGATATGCTCGAAACGGCATTTTTTTTCTTTAAAGCATTTCTAGGAAATTTTCCAAAGCAGCGATTTGTTCCTTAGACAGCTTTTCAGCTTTTTGAATTAAGGTGTGGTATTTTTTATAAAGGCGATCATGGGTTTGTAATTCATCAGAAAAGTCTTTTTGTTTTTTGGGATTTATGTCTTTTCCTGTTACAAGGTATTCAACGCTTACTCCGAGTACTGAGGCGATTTTTACAGCATTTTCAGCGGAAGGCATTTTTGCGGCTGATGAAAGATACTGGTCCAAAGTACGTTTATTCACGCCCGAAGAAAAAGCAAGTTCTTTTACCTTCATTCCTTTGTAATCCAATTCAATCTTTAAGTTTTCTTTAAAGCCCATGTTACAAATGATACCTCTATTTGCGTAATAATTACTTGAAAATACTCAAATAGAAAGTTATAATTTACAATACTAATAAAGACGTATTGGAGATGTTTATCAAATTGTCACAGGCTGTAACACAATATAGTTGTATGATTTGTTCTGCCAAGGACGAAGAAACAATAAAGGTAATAAATGCTTGTCGAAATATAATTAATCACTGGAATGAAATTAATTCTACTGATAGAAATATATCATTCATTTCGACAGGACAAGATATAAGCACAGTGCCAGGTGTTGGCAGAGATGCTCAAAGTGTAATAGATGATCAAGCACTAAAAGCGGCTGATATTGGAATAGTTATCTTTGAGACAAACAAAGGTTCTTCATATCAAGGATTTAAAACAGCTACAGAGTATGAACTTGATAAACTACAAAAATTAGGTAAAAACATTGCAGTTTATATTCGAAACGATTCCAAGTTAAATCCAATAAAAGAGCGAATAAGAGCAAAAAAATCAATTTTATATACAAGCTATAAGACTATTAATGAATTGGAATTAAAGCTTCATGATTTCCTTGATAAGACTGCAAATAAAGCTGCAAATTGTGGAAAATATGAAAGTCCCCAAATTGCAACTCAAGAGTTATTTCTGTCTGAAGATTTAAGAAGAGTAATATTAAATATATTGTCTGAAAAAGAGAAAGTCCGTCCTTCTGAAATTGCTAAAGCGGTAGGGGTAGCAGAACAGTCAACAAGAAGCAGTTTCAAAGCATTGGTAGATTTTGGTTATGTTACAAAAGAAGAGATTAAGAGAAAAGTCTTTTATTCAATAGTAAGAAAATAATAAATGGAATAGTCAAAATAAAAAATTAAGGAGATATACAATGAAAAAGACAATCATCGGATTGGTTACTCTAATTGTAGTCAATTCAATCGCTTTTTCACTCAGTCCAACAGAACTTATAAAACTTAGGACAGAGTGGGATACAAAACTTCGGAAAGCGGCAGAAAAAATTGCTGCTAATCCTCCAGAATTTGAACTTCATTTTTTTAATGAGGTTAAACCCAAAGATTTGACAGAGGAAGATTATAAAAATGAAACAATGACATTGGAAGTTCTGATACCTTATATGAAACAAATAAGTGGCTTTGAGAATAGAGAACTTGCAAATAGTCTTTTAAGTGAGCTGCATAAAATAGAAGAAAGCAAAAATTGGGGCTATAAAATAAATAATTTTCCTTGGTCTTATGCAGAAGATATTGGTAATGATAATTGGCTGCTTAAGGCAAAGGCTAACCATGTAGATAGATTCAATTTTATAATCACGTTGTTAGATAAAAATAAAAAGATAATTGCACAAAGACCAATTACTTATATGGTATGTTATTCGCAACAATACTCTGGTTTTGTAATGATAAGCGATAATTCACATTTCAATGCTTGGTTAGCATATTATGGTGCATATTATGATAACCCATGTGAAGATGATTACATGCCATTTCAAATTAGTTTAAAGGAATCGGATATAGACGTTGTTTCAGTTAAGGTTGAGAACCGGGGAAAACAAACTCTTTCCATTTTACCGGCTGAAGAAAATGCAGTTCGTAAAATACCCGAAAATAGTAAAGGCTTTTATAAAGTTGTAGGAAATCACGGACTTGGAGCAATACGATTTGATATACCTTCTTATGCGCTTCATCACAATCTCGATAATTACAGTAATCATGCCAATTTATATCTTGACTTTACATCAAGTTATTCATATGAAGATTATTTAGGATATATGGGCTTTGGTTTTAAGACAGGTGATTTGGGTACTCCTTATGCACCTTCATATTTCGTTTATAATGGTGAACAGAATTGGGAGAATGGATGGCTGTCTAGCAAGGATGAAGGTCCGTCTAGGCCAGGAGAAAAAAGGGGATTATTCTTTATTCTTGCAGGAAGTCCAAAAAGTCTTGAAGATAAATTTTATGCTTACTATTTAGATACTGCTATAGACGTGGAAAAACGTCCGAAAGAAGAAATTATTTCCGAAATAAAGGATTCTATGGTTCCGTTAAAAAAACTTGGAATCTCTGTTTTAAAAACCGAAGTTACACAGGAAATGTACTCTGCTATAATGGGAAAGAATCCTAGTTATTTTCATGGTGCAAAACTTCCTGTTGAATGTATTTCCTATATTGATGCTATTGAATTCTGTAATGAATTGAGCAGACAGAGTGGGCTTACTCCTTGTTACGGCGCTCAAAAAATAGAATATATTAATTTAAAAACTAACAAACCTGCTCTATGGTCTGATTATGAAAATGAAGTAGCCATGTATACGATAAAGAAATCGCGTGACAAGAACTTTAAATATGAACCACAATACGGTAAACGGGTTTTTTACGAAATAAATGAAAAAGCAAACGGCTATCGACTTCCAACATACAATGATTACAACAATTTTATTAATGATCTAATTAAAACATACCCTAGCGAATCTGCTGATACAATTTGTTGGTATGCAGTAAATTCAAGCGATAAAACGCATAATGTTGGACAAAAATTACCAAGTGGTTATGGATTATATGATTTATTAGGTAATGTTTATGAAATCACAGAGGATTTATCAGGATGTAATCCTAATGTCGTAGGACTTTCTTTTTCTGATAATAATAGTTTAGATTATTTGACGGTATTGATGAATGATGCAATGGATAAATACAAGAACGTTGGTATTAGACTTGTACGAAGAAATATAAAATAAGCAAATAAAAGGAGAAATGAATTATGAAGATAAAACAATATAGGCTTATAATAATGGCTTTATTGACAATATTATTTACATTTTCTAGTTATGCTGAAGGGAAATATAATCCTGCTAGTGATTTTAAGTATATAACGGATGGATCTGAGTATGAAGCAGCCTCCTGTGTAATGATTACAGAGTATATAGGAAATAGTTCTATTGTTAATATTCCAGAGATAATAGAGAATCTGCCCGTTACAAGGATATGTGAAGATGCATTTAAGGGCAATAATTTTATAAAGATTGTAACTATTCCAAGTTCGGTAAAAATAATAGAAAACAGAGCATTTCAAAACTGTAAATCACTTAAAGAAGTCTATTTGCTTTTGGCTTCTACTGCTAGCATTGAGGGACGGTATTCAAGAGATCCACTAAGTGATGGGACCGTTTTCTCAAGTTGTTCAGCCTTAGAAAAGGTTGTTATTGAAGCAGGAGTAGCATTAAGTATAGATTATAATACTTTTCATGATTGCAGTAATTTGACTACAGTTACTTTACCTCGAAATATTAATGCATCTTGGTGTTTTACGGGATGTACAAAATTAAAGACTATAAATTTTAGAGGTGACAAAAAAGATTGGCCCTTTACAGATAATGATGATTTTAAATTAGCTGTTAAAAATGGTTTAGTTGTAAATTACAATTATATTGGTGAATAAAGTTTGGGAAATGAAAAATGAAAAAAATAAATCTTAAAGGAATTATTACAGCTGTAATACTTGCGAGTCTAACACTTTGTCTTACTGGATGTGGAGGCGAAAAAGAAAGTCCAGCAAAGGATTTTGTAACTCTTGAGATTAATGGCGAAGTTATCATCAGTGGTTATAAGAGCCAAATTCCAGATATTATTGTTCCTAAGAAAATAAAAGGAAAGCCAGTTACTATAATTAGTGATGGTGCTTTTAATGGACTTAAATTCGTAACAAGCATCAAACTTCATGACGGAATTAAGAAAATCGGGACAGGCTCTTTTTCTGGCTGTGAACAAATTACTTCGATTGCAGTTCCTGAAGGTATAACCGAAATCGGAGATAATACTTTCAGAGACTGTGAAAAACTTGAAAATATAACTTTACCATCAACTCTTAAAACAATTGGTAAAAATGCATTTAAGGCATGTAAATCTCTTAAAGAAATTAACATTCCGGAAGGAGTTGAATCTATTGGGGAGGCTGCCTTTTTGGATTGCCATTCATTGAGTAAAGTTTATCTACCTTCTTCTATTAATTCTATTGGTTTACAGTCTTTTTTTAATACTCAAGATTTGGAAATTACTATGGGTGCTAATGGTAGTTTCTGTCTTACAAAAACAAATAAGAATCTGAAGATAAAGGTGATTGGAAATTATACAACAGCTCAGATTTCAGATTTTGGTAAAATTTTGAAAAATATGCCAAAAAACATTTCTATAGCATTGGATATGGGAGATGCTGTTGGTTCGGGTGAAATAGAAGAAGATTCTTTTGATTATGAAGAGAATTTAACAAGCTTTGTTTTACCAAAAGGAATAACAAAAATCTCAAGAGGGGCCTTTGAGAATTGTAATAATTTATTAGAAGTTGTTTTACAGGAAGGGTTATTAGAAATAGGAATGTCTGCTTTTGCTGGTTGTGATAGTCTAGAATTTATATCTATTCCAAATACTGTATTAAAAATTGATGAAGGTGCCTTCTATTATAGTGATGCTTTAAAAGAAATAATAATTCCAGATTCAGTAAAGCATCTTGAAGCACATGCCTTTGAATCTTGTTCATCATTGGAGAAAGTTGCTATTGGAAAAGGAATAGAAATAATTAAAAGAGATACATTCTTTTCTTGCCCTTTATTAACAAGCATAACCATACCAGCGAATGTAAAAAGAATTGAAAACGGCGCTTTTTTTGCTTCAGGCATAAAAACAATTAATTACTGTGGTTCAAAAGACCAGCTTAAAACATATTCTGATACATTCCCGTATGGAGTGACAATCAACTACGATTACTCTGGTGAATAGAAAATGTAATTAAGAGATGCGTTAGCGCTGTGAAGGGCAGCGAAGCTGGCCACCGCAAGCGAGGGAGTGAGCTTTGCGAACGGACGAGTGCGGAGGCTGGAGCGATAGCGGAACCCGGAACATAGCGACCGCCGTGGCTGAAAGACACGGCGGGAACGCCCTTAAATCTAAACCTTTAATTTTCCCACCAGTTCATTTATCATTTCCCAACTGGTACATCTTTTTGTAGTTAGGGCTGGGGAAGGTGCAGGTCTGGTTCCAGGGGCGGGCGAAGAACTTGAAGGCGGAAGGGGAGTCTTCGACTGCTAAATCATAATGCATTTTGTAATAGTCTTCCAGCTCCAGATTGAAGCTGCTCGTAAGGAATATCAAGATTAAACATTTCTTTTACGAGCACCGAAAAATGGCGGGCTGTTTTGTCCAACTTGAAGTGGATTTAGACCTCCTGCCGTTAAAATTGCTGATACAAATGTCGGTACCACAAACGATTTTGATACACTTCCATATAGGAAATGCAGATGCTTGCAAAAGTTGTCCGATTCTGTTAATGTTATGAAAGTGAGAAACATCTCACTTTCATAACATTAATCTGTGAGGAGCCAAATTATGGATATAATGCATCCAACAGCTGTAATTGGAACTAATGCCTGGGGAGGAAAACTTTATGGAAAAGCAATTCGGGGAAATTATGTTTCTGACGAAGTTATAAAATCTGCTATGAATAAAGCAAAGGAATGTGATATTCCTCTTTATGATATGGCTCGTGATTATGGATTCGGGAAAGCTCAAAAAATGCTTGGGGAGTTTGGAGCAGGGGAGGTATTTGTTTCCGCAAAATATACGCCGTTTACTCATTATAAAAAGGGGTGTGTGCGAAAATCTCTGGAAAAAGATTTAGCAGATTTTAAGCGTTCTGATGTTGATATATACTGGCTTCATCTTCCAACGGATATTGAAGAACATCTTGCAGAAATTATTGAACTCTATCATGAAGGCAAAATTAAACACGTTGGAGTTTCAAATTTTACAAAAGAAGAATGCGAACTCTCTAAGAAGATTTTGGAAAAAGCTGGAATTCCTCTTTATGGAGTTCAAAATCATTACAGTATTATCTGCCGTGATTGGGAAAATAACGGACTTTTAGACTGGTGTAAACAAAACAATGTTTTATTCTGGGGATGGGTAGTTCTGGAAGAAGGATTGCTTGTTGATCCTCGAATCAAAAAATCATCAACAATGAAGTTTACTTTTAAGCGCAAAGTTAAAAAGCTTGCTCCTGTTTATGCAGAAATGATTAGAATTGCAGAAGCTCATAAAATAAAAGTTCCTCAGGTTGCAATGGCCTTTTGTGCTACAAAAGGAGTAATTCCAATGTGTGGGTGTCGAAAGCCAGAACAAGTTGAGGCTCTTGCTAATGCATCAAAAATCTGTCTTAATGAAGAAGAAATTAGAATTTTGGAAACAGCCGCCGATTCTGCAAATGTTAGAATTATGGGTGCAGATAGTTTTAGAAGATTTGTTTTAAAGCCTAAGAAAAAATGAGTGCAAAACAACGTCGAACCGATAAGGTAATAATACAAACTCGTGCGATTCAAACTCGCGAAAAACTTCTACAAACAGCCTTAAAGATGTACACACTGCAGGGGTATTACGCAACTACGGTTGATCAGATTGCAAAAGAAGCTGGTCTTTCTACTGGAGTTGCTTACCGTTATTTTAAGAATAAAAAAGAACTTTTACTTGAAGCTCTCACTTATGCCTTTGTGAATATAAAGCAATTAACAGGTGTGCAGGAAACGTCTCTGTTTGATGGAAATCTGGAAGCTGCACTTACAGCCTTTGAGAAAATACATATTCAATATTACGACTTTCATGAAGAACTGGAAGGCTTGCGTCATTCCGATAAAGATGTCGCAGAACTCTACGACAGTTTTTATGATACGGCAATGCAACAGATTTTTGAACAGCTTCCACAGGCGATAAAAGATGATCCAAATGCAAAAGAAAAGCTTTCCCTTGTTATTGCCCTTATGGAGCATTATTGTCATATCTCTGCAAAGGAGGCT
>CAMNGG010000259.1 GCA_946537975.1 uncultured Treponema sp.
ATAAGGTGATTAAAAATTGAATTCAAGAAAAATCTTAAAAATATTTTTACTCGCCCTGAGGAACCTGATCATTCAGACTTTTGTTGCGGTAGTTGAGATTTGTGCGGAGGGTGTAGCCCTGTCTTTCCCAGAAGGCGTTGGCGGTGTCGTTGTCCTTAAAAACAAGACCAAAGATTTTGTTGATTCCTTCTGCCTTAAGCGCCTGCTCTGCTTTTTCTACCAGACGGCCAGCAATTCCCTGACGGCGAAAATCCGGATGCACACACATGTGATGAATGATTGCCCGCCTTCCATCGTGACCAGTGAGAATTACGCCTACAAGCTGTTCGCCAGAAAAAGCGCCAAAGCAGGTTGCCGGATTTCTTTTTATATAACGGTCAATTCCTTCGCGGCTGTCGTCCACAGGATTTAAGGCTCGCTTACTTTGCTCGGTGCTGTTCCATAAAGCAAACATCTGGTCGTAATCGTCAATTGTTACAAGTCTGAATGTCAGGATCATTTTGGCCTCCATGCGTTTGGGATTATTATACTGAACAAAAGTCAAAAAATCTGCTACTGTAAGAATGCTGGAATGGTTTAATAACGTATGATAGAAAAATTGGATTCACAAAAGATAATTCATCAAATCCCGCCGGTATGGAACTCAGAAAGCCGGGTTTTGATTCTTGGCACAATGCCTTCGCCCAAAAGTCGCGAAGCGGGATTTTTCTACATGCATCCACAAAACAGATTCTGGAAGGTGCTGCCGTCAGTTTTTGGAGAGTCCCTGCTCTACCCCAACAATTCGCCTGACCGGGAAGAAGCCATTTCTGAACGACGTGATTTTCTTTTGCGACATCACATAGCCCTTTGGGATGTAATTGCCAGCTGTGAGATTTCTGGTGCTGCGGATTCTTCTATTAAAAAAGCAAGACCAAATGACTTTGGCGAAATCTTTAGCCATTCAAAAATCAAGCATGTTTTCTGCACAGGAAAAACCGCATTCTCTCTTTGGAAAAAAACTTGCTCACAAAAATATGAAGCTCTCTACAAACTAACAGTTGGTAGTTTACCAAGTACTAGTCCCGCAAATGCAAGCTGGTCGCTCGAAAAACTTATTGCGGCATATAAAGTGGTTGATATTTTCTAATATTTTTAGAAAGTCCTACCCTCCCTGTGTATGAAAACTTCAATTGAAACTCCTGCAATCCTGGTGTAAACTGAATTTTATGACCGGAGTAAATCAGACCTTATTTATCCCGCTTTACGGCAAGGCAAAAGTCAGCAGGCAGGGAATCATTTTAAAAGACTCAATGGCTGAAAAGATTTGGGATGCAGAAGCCTTTGAAGTTCATGGAAAATCAAAATCAAAGTGGCTCACCTACAACATGGCAATGAGAGCCAAAACTTTTGACGACTGGGTTGAAAAAATGCTCGCGCAAAATCCTGAGGCGCTGGTGCTGCATATTGGCTGCGGACTGGATAGCCGGGCTTTTAGAATTACATCTCCTTACGCCAGCTGGATAGACGGTGATTTTCCTGAAGTTCTTGAAGCGCGAAAAAAATATTATTCCGAAAACGAGCATTATAAGATGATGGCCTTCGATGCTTCAAAATCAGAAATGGTAGAAAAGCTGCCGGATGCAAAAACTGTAATCGTAGTTTTTGAAGGAATCAGCATGTATCTGCGTAATGAAGAACTGAATGCTTTTGTCCGTGCACTGGATAAGAAGTATCCGCAGGTTCATATGCTTCTGGATGTTTATACAGTTTTTGGTGCAAAGGCGAGCAAATATAAAAACCCCATTAATGATGTTGGCGTAACGACTGTCTGGGGGCTTGATGATATTAATGCAGCGATAGCGGGCACACAATTCAAATGCGATGCCGAGCATTCTCTGACGCCGGAAAATCTTGTAAACCAATTGCCAGCTTTTGACAGAGGATTTTTTAAGTTTCTTTTTACCGGAAGCTTTTACAGAAAGATTTACCGCTTGTATGAAATCAGCAAAACCCTTTAAGGAAAAAAATGTACACACTAAAAAAACTAAGCGAACACATCTGGTACATGCCATTTGAACAGGAGCGCGACCGCCCAAACCTTGGCTATGTAAAAGGAAAAAACTGGAGCCTTGCAATTGATGCAGGGCATTCTGCTGCCCACACAAAAGAGTTTTATGCCCTTCTCGAAAAAGAAAAGCTTCCACTCCCAAGTCTTACAGTTTTTACCCACTGGCACTGGGACCACACCTTTGGAATGCATGCTGTAAATGGGCTGACTCTTGCAAATGAAAAAACAAACGACCATCTTGCAGAATGGAAAAATAAAATCGAAAAAAATGGCCCTGCAGAATTCTTTGCAATTCACGAAAGCATCAGGCAAGAATATAAGAATAACAAAGAAGTCATAGTCAAGTTGGCAGACATTGTGTACTCCGGGGAGATGACACTTGACCTTGGTGACTGCACTGTAAAAGTTCTTCAGTCCGAAGCTCCTCACACAGATGATTCCACACTCGTCTACATAGAAAACGACAAAACATTATTTGTGGGTGATGCCACCTGCAAGGATTTTACAATCGGCAAAAAAGATCCGGCTTTGTGCAAAAAGCTCGCAGACACAATCCGCCTTCTCAATCCTCAAACCTGCATGGAAGGGCACTGGGTACCAGTTGAAACTGACGATACTCTGAATGATTTACTGGGCGGAGTTTAATATGATAATAATTATCACAGGCGCGTCGCACACAGGAAAAACACTGCTCGCACAACGCATGCTCGAAAAATACAAGTATCCTTATCTTTCAATAGATCATCTTAAGATGGGGCTTATCAGAAGCGGGCAAACAAAACTTACTCCGGACGATGATGAGGAGTTGACACCTTACCTCTGGCCAATTGTCCGTGAAATGATTAAGACTGCCATTGAGAACAATCAGAACCTCATCGTTGAAGGCTGCTATATTCCTTTTGACTGGCGCAAGGATTTTGACCAGGAATATCTGCAGGATATCAGTTTTATCTGCCTTGCCATGACGGATGCTTATATAGACGCGCACTTTACTGAAATAAAGGGGCACGCCTCGGACATAGAAGCAAGACTTGATGACAGCGATTGCATGGTTGATTGGATAAAAGAAGAAAACCGTCGTGTCATCCAGGGCTTTGAAGCAGCCGGGGAATTGCTTGACCTCATAGATTCAGACTATCAATCGGTAGTTAATAAATCACTTCTTCTGATTCCAGCCAATATCAAAAAACTAATCGCCGGAAAAAAATACACATTTGACGACATGGGTAAGTCTGGCTCAAGCATTTTGATTTTTGATGACTGCGTTTTAAAAATACTGGACAGCCGTCTTCACAACGAAGAATCCAGCGTGGAAGTACTCAACTGGCTTAAAGGGAAACTCCCCGTTCCGGAGGTCCTCGCTTTCGAAAAAAACGGAGATTACCAGTATCTTTTGATGACAAGGATTCCCGGTGTTATGTCCTGCTCGGAATATTGCATGGAACATCCGGGTGAGCTGCTTTCTTTGCTTGCACAGGCCTTAAAAATGCTCTGGTCCACAGACATCTCCGGCTGCCCTAAAAGCCGGGACTTTGATACCGAGCTGCGTGCTGCAAGATACCGTGTTGAAAATAACCTTGTAAACATAGACGACGCAGAGCCAGACACATTTGGCCCAAATGGTTTTGAAAATCCCGCTACCCTGCTCAAATGGCTGGAAGAAAACAAACCCGCCTACGAGCCCGTCCTTTCCCACGGAGACTTTTGTCTTCCTAATGTTCTACTAAAAGACGGCAAAGTCAGCGGCTTTATTGACTGCGGCGACATGGCCATCGGCGACAAATGGAAAGACATAGCCCTCTGCTACCGAAGCCTCAAACACAACTTCGACGGAACCTTCGGCGGCAAGGTATATCCGGATTTTAATCCCGATTCCCTTTTTGAAGCCCTTGGCATTGAACCCGACTGGGATAAAATCAGGTATTGGATTTTGCTTGATGAGTTGTTTTGAAAAAAACGCCCTCCGTTTAAGAAGGGCGCTCAATAGTTTTATTCCGATTTTACAATTTTAGTCCGGCAATTTATCCGCAAACATCAAAAGATTAGCAGTGACTTTTTCCTGTTCGTTCAAGGTTTGGAAAGTTCCGTTTTCATAAAGTTCATCAAGAACCATCATGGCAACTGTGCTTCCTATAGCCCAATCCATAAAATCATAAACAAATCTATCCTGAATCTGTGGCGGATACTGCTTTGCCTGAATCATTGCCTGC
The DNA here is from genome assembly GCA_946537975.1 of uncultured Treponema sp. Lineage (GTDB taxonomy): Bacteria > Spirochaetota > Spirochaetia > Treponematales > Treponemataceae > Treponema_D. The sequence continues at coordinate 4,261 of CAMNGG010000259.1, forward strand.
TCTAATGCAAATTTTGCAAATTCATCAAGAAGACTTTTATCTGGCCCTGGAATCATTTTTGAAAAATCATCCCAGCTGCCTTTTACAATCATTATGTTGATTTTGCCGTCTTTTGTAAGAAAGCCACGGTCACGAAGTCTCTTAAACTTGTCCGAAGTTGCTTTTGATTCTGTGATTGAGCCAGTCATTATTTCATAAAGGCTTTCATAATCCGAATTCAAATTGTTCTGCCAGGCACCTTTACGACTGTCAAATCTTGAATCAATAGCCCAGGAATACAAGCACGGATATTTCTGAGAATCTCTTGTCATTACTCCACAGACTTTATATTTTGTTTCAAGCTCAGGAATATCAAATTCACATTTATAATCCGGATCAACAATCTCACATGGAAGCTCAACAGATACCATATAATCAGCTCCATCCAAAGTTTTGATTCTGTGCTTTGAAATATCCTTATCAATATGAACACTGCATTTTGAAAAAATAGCATAGAAAATTGCAGCAGCCTCAAAAAGCTCCCGGTTTCCACCCGGAATATAAAGATCTTTTCCAATTTCCAGGCCCGCAAGTGCTGCACGAACCTGAGGCACATATTTTTCGGCAAGGATTTTTGCAACCTTCTCCTGCATCCTCACTCCATTTACCGCCGCCTCAAGAGAAAACTCTTTTGGAGTAAACTTAACATAGGTTGTGTAACGCTTACCTTTTGTTTCAACAAGAAATCCGTTTGCCACAAGCAATGAAATTTTGTCTTCCAGAAAAACAGGCGTCATTCCTAAATCTTCTGCAATCTCTTCCATTTTTTTTGGATTTTCATAAACGCTGTAAACAATGTTCAGATTGATTTTATCATCCAGATAATATTCAGGCCCGCCCTTACTTCCAGGACATCCGTTATGACTGATTCCAACAGCCTTTACAGGCGATAAACCTAGACTTCCAATTTTTCTTTTCATAGTAAATCCTTCCTTTAAATCATTACGAGCTTTGTTTAAGTGCCACTTTACGGTACCGGCAGGCAGCCCAAGTTCTTTTGAAATTTGAACAATAGACTTACCTTCGTAATAAAAGGAATAGACAATTTCACGACGGCTGGAAGTCAAAAATCCAATCTCCTTGCGGAGCTTTTTGATTTCTTCTTCACTTTCTCCAAAGTCATGCTGATCAAAATATGCAAGCTCAATACCGTCAAGGGAAATTCCCTTTTGCAGTTTTTTCTGATTCACATACTTTGCATAAACATGCTGGCAGATTCTCCAGACATAGCCTTCAGGATTTACAATATCCTCTGCGTGCAGCAAAGAAAGATAAAGCTCCTTCAGCATCTCGCCCGAAAGCTCTTCTGCTTCATCATACGAAAATGATTTTTTTACAGCAAAGCCATACACCTT
>CAMNGG010000260.1 GCA_946537975.1 uncultured Treponema sp.
AGGGCCTGTCGAAACCACCTTTACAAGGACTATAAAATGAAAAAACATATTAAGATAATTATTTCTCTCTGTATTCTCGCATTTTGCTCTATTCCTGCCTTTTCTCAGCAGATTACAAAGTTTGGCGTTGTAGATACAGCAAAGGTATATAACGCTTATTTTAGAAATTCTGCCGCAGTAAGAAATTATGAAAAAAAGAAGGCTGAATTTCAGGAAGAAATAAACAAACAGGTTGAAGCAATCAAAAAGCTTCAGAAGAAAAAACTTGATTACGAAAATGCCGGTAATGATGCACAGGCAATGAAAACTGAAGCCGAAATCACAAAGAAAACAGATTATCTTACAGAATATACAAACGCCAAAAATGTTGAGCTTGAATCTATGCAGAAAACCCTGCAGAACTCCGACGAGTTTTATAAAAAGCTTTATAACACACTGGCAAAAATCGCAGAAAGCGGAAGCTACAGTATGATTTTAAGTCTGCAGGAATCTAATGCGATTCTCTGGTATTCTTCTTCAGTTGATATCACTAATCAGGTGATTCAAGAGCTTGGATTATAAAAGGGAATGGCTGACGAAGAAACTCTTACCCCGATGATGATTCAATACCGGGGTATTAAAGAAAAGTATAAAAACGAGGTTGTTTTTTTCAGACTCGGTGATTTCTACGAAATGTTCGATGAAGATGCGGTAGAGGTATCGCGTCTTTTGAATTTAACCCTGACTCACAGGGCAAGCCGGCCCATGTGTGGTATTCCTTATCATGCCGCAAAAATCTATATTGCCCGTTTACTCCGTCTTGGAAAAAAAATAGTTATCTGTGAGCAGGTAGGGGAGATTCCAAAGGGTGGCAAAGGTATTACCGAGCGTAAGGTTGTAGAAATTATTACACCTGGAACTGCCGTAGAGGCAGAATACCTGGATGGCGGCCGTGCCAATTATCTTGCGGCTTTATGTGTTGTAAAGGGCAGAGCCGCTTTTGCTTATATTGATGTAACAACCTCAAGCTTTAATGCCACCTCCTGGCCTGCCAGTAAAATGGCTGAAAACTTTGGAAAGGAATTAAACAGAGCTTCTCCGCGTGAATTATTACTGCCGGTTTCCCTTAAAAATAATACAGATATTCAAAATGTAGTAAGCGCCTGTGCTTCACTTTCTCTTTCCTATTATCCTGACTGGGATTTTAATGCGGAGCTTTCCTTCAAAAAACTGACAGGCCAGTTTAAGACATTGAATTTAAAGGCCTTCGGACTTGACGCAGAAAGTCCTGAGCTTGTACCGGCGGGCTTTCTTCTTGATTATCTTGAAAAAACAACGAACACTGTTCTTCCTCATATAGGAAGTATTCATCTTTACAGCGATAATGATTTTTTAATGATGGATGATTCTTCCCGCCGTAATCTTGAAATCATTTCAAACATGCGGGAAGGCGGAAGTCAATATACTCTCCTTGAATGCGTAGATTTTACAAAAACAGCAATGGGCAGCCGCCTGCTCAGAAACTGGCTTTTATTTCCCCTGACGAATCTTAAGCAGATAGAAGACCGGCAGACCAAGGTTGAAAGCTTTGTTGAAAATCGTTCTCTGCTCGAAAAGGTAAAAGCTGATTTAAGTAACATTCTTGATGTTGAGCGACTTGCCGGCCGTATTGCGATGGAAAGGGCTCATGCAAAAGATTTACAGGCTCTGAGGGCAAGCCTTGAGGCCTGGAACCGGGTAAAGGAATATCTGGGCCAGTATGATTTTTCTTTTGTGTCAGATGAAGAAGCTAAAAAGATTTGCGGCTTAATTGAAGCCTCCATTATGGAGGATCCTGCTACTTCTCTTACCGAGGGCGGTATTATAAAAGCCGGCTGGTCAGAAGAACTGGATCACTGGCGTTCTGTTCATGATAATTTTAATCAGATACTCAGTGAATATGAGGCTGAAGAAAGGGAAAAAACAGGAATAACTACTCTTCGTGTAAAGTATAACAATGCTGCCGGATATTTTATTGAAGTAAGTAAGGGGAAGCTGGCAAATGTGCCGCCGCACTTTATTATGAGACGGGCTCTTGTAAACGGCGACCGCTATACAACCGAACGGCTGCAGGCTCTTGAACAGGAGCTTAATGAATCTTCAACAAAAATCCTCGAGCTTGAACGCGATTTATTTATAGAAATCAGGAGCTCGCTCTTACAGTATATTCCATACCTCCTGCAGCTTTCTCAGGAAATTGCAAATACCGATGCGGCCTCTTCCTTTGCTCAGGCCGCCATTGAGCATAACTGGGTACGTCCGGAAATTGAAGACTCTGCCCATTTTGAAATAAAGAATGGCCGACATCCTGTTGTTGAAAATCATCTTCCTACAGGCGAGTTTGTACCAAATGATGCCCTGCTTTCAGCTGATGACGATGAAATACCTTCTTTTGCACTGATTACAGGCCCAAATATGGCAGGTAAAAGTACCTATCTGCGTCAGAATGCCCTTATTGCTTTACTGGCCCAAACCGGCTCTTATGTACCCGCTTCAAGTGCAAGACTTGGTATCGTAGACCGTATTTTCTGTCGTGTTGGTGCTTCAGACAATCTTGCAAAGGGGGAATCTACCTTCCTTGTTGAAATGACGGAAACTGCAAATATTCTGCATGCTGCTACAAAACGTTCGCTTGTAATTATGGATGAGGTGGGACGTGGTACTTCTACAGAAGATGGTCTTGCTATTGCCCGTGCTGTTTCGGAATATCTGCTTGATTCAATCGGCTGTAAAACCTTCTTTGCAACTCACTATCATGAGCTTTCCCGTATGGAGCATCCCCGCTTGAAAATGCTTTGTATGGATGTTCTTGAGCAGAACGGCTCAGTTGTCTTTTTACGCAAGGTGAAAGAAGGGGTAACCGAAAATTCCTATGGAATTCATGTAGCAAAGCTTGCCGGCCTTCCTCAAAACGTTATTGACCGCGCAAATACCATTCTTTCTCATATTCAGTCTCTTGCCGCAGATAATCCTCTGCTGCTCGATGAAAGTCTGTCAAAAGCTCCTGTAAGCAAGGCAGAAGCTCCAGCTCCTGTAAGTCCAGGCTTGTTCAGTGATGAGGAAATAATCATATCAGAAATTCTATCTACAGACACAGATAACCTTACACCTCTAAATGCCCTGCAGATAATTGCCCGCTGGAAAAAAGCCCTTTCCGGCAGATAGTTTTCTTTTTTTTCAATTTCTTTCACTTTTTTTAAACTTTTTTTCCAGAAATTTGTCATTTTTGGTGAGGTTTGCACAATTCTATAGATGTGAGGAAATTATTTTTTGAACTGAAGCAGCTGCTTATTTCTATGTTCAGACTCCTTTACGTATTTATAAACGGGGGAGAAAGCTGTGCTGTATGCGGCAGTCTTGTTTTTGTAAAGCCTGTTTGCAGAAGCTGTCTGAAAGGTCATTTTAATCTTTCCGGCCTTCTGGAAAAAGAAAGATGTCAGTGCTGCGGCAAAGAGCTTATAGGAATGAAGGGAAATTGTATGAAGTGTCGTGAAGCTCCTGTGCTTAAAAGTACAGACTCCGTTATTCCGCTTTTTTCCTATCGTCTGTGGAATCGTGAATTAATGTTCAGATGGAAAATGCAGGAGGAAAGGAGCTTTTCACCTCTGTTTGCGGGTCTTATGGCTGAGCTTCTTTGTAAAAGGGGAGAAAAAATCATTGTACCTGTACCGCCGAGAAAAGGAAAAATACGTAAAAAGGGCTGGGATCAGATAGAAGAGCTTTGTACTTTTCTGGAGAAAAGGTACGGCTTCAGGGTCTTAAGAATTCTTGAACGTAATTCCAGCGGTCAGCAGAAAAAGCTTTCCCGCGAACAGAGGCTGGAATCAATAAAAACAGCTTATTCACTTAAGCCTTACTCCGGCCAGCTTCCTTCGGAAATATGTCTGATTGATGATGTATGCACAACAGGTTCTACCCTGGAAAGCTGCGCAGAAATATTAAAAAGTGCGGGAGTAAAAAAAGTAAACGCGGTAACACTTTTTACTGTAGATTAAAGAGCCTTTACGGCTTGTTTGAAAGGAGGTTAAAAGATTAAGGGTCAAATTGAAGTTTGCATTGCAAAATCTCAATTTTAGGAGTATTATTATATAATGATAGTTTTATATATCTTGGAGGGTATCTATGGCTAACGATATAACTTATCAAATGGTAACATTTCATCTGGGGGAAGAATTATACGGCGTTAACATCATGGATGTTAAAGAGATTGTAAGACTTCAGAATGTCCGCGTTATTCCGAATGCTCCGTATTACGTAGAGGGTATTATCAATCTTCGTGGAGAAATTATTCCTATTATTGATTTGCATAAGCGCTTCAAGATACAGTCGGTAAGTCATTCAGAAGATATTGAGATGGAAGGCGGTTTTATCATCCTGAATATCGATGGAAGCAAAATTGGAATTATCATCGATAAGGTTGAACGCGTAGTTACTGTAAAAGGTGAAGACGTAAAAGATCCGCCTCAGATGCTGAGCGGAATCGGAACAGAGTATATTGAAGGCGTTGTTCGCGAGGAAACCGGATATCTTATCATGCTGAACACACGAAAGCTCTTCAACGCAAAAGAATTACAGAAAATTATCGATATCCAGTAAATTAAATGATACAGACATACAGTACAACGATTCGTAGAAAAGAAATGGATGCGGTTTTAACCTGCATGGTAGACGAAAAAATTGGTCCCGGCGAGTTAAACGCAAGATTAATCCAGACGGTAAAGGAATTTACTAAATGTGACGGTGCAGTGGCTCTCAGAAGTCCTGCTATAGCCCTTAAATATGCATTACAGGCTCTCGACTTTGAAAAAGGCGGAAAGATTATGATTTCTGCCCTTGCACCGGCCTGGCAGTATCAGACTGTTGAAAGCCTTGGTTTTGAGCCTCTGGTACTTGATGTAGATGAAGTAACCGGCCTCGTTACTGCTGAAATAGTAAATGAAGGAATGCAGAAAGGCGGAAGACTTTTGCTTCTGCATGAAACAGAAGGTATTCTTCCTGATTTTGAGGGTATAATGGCTCTGGGCATTCCTGTTATCGAGGATATTTCACAGAGTGCAGGTGCTTCTGTTCCTGTTTTGTCTCCGGAAGGAGTTCCAACAGAAGAAAGAAAACTTGCAGGATCCTTTGGTATTTATACCATTATGGGACTGGAAGAGCGCGATGTATTAACAGCCGGTGGTGGCGCGGTGCTTATGGCTCCCGGCCGCCGTGAATGGATTGTTCTCAAAAAGTATTCGGACGAAGCTCCTCTTACAGATCTTTTACCGGATATCAACTGTGCGCTTGCCTGGGTTCAGGTTAAGGAATATCCAAGAAACGAAAAGACCCGCAAGGAAATCTTTTCTATGTTCCATCAGGCCTGCCTTATTGGTCGTCATAAGATGTATGCCCGCGAAATGGAAAACGGTTCAACAATGAGCTGTTTCCCTCTGATTCTTGCATCTTCTTTTAAGGATGTTAAACAGTATGCTGCCCGAAAGGATATTGAAGTTCAGCTTGCTTATGATAATTCTGTAATTGCGCTTAAGGAAGAGCTTTCTGAATCCTGCATACATGCAAAATCTCTTTATCTGCGCTGTGTCCACATTCCGCTTTATCCGCGTTTGACCCATGCAGAGAGTGCGAAAATCGTAAAGGTTTTAAGTTCTCTGCCATAAAAAAGGACAGAATGAAAAAAGCACTTATAATTATAAATGTTAGCAAAGATGAATCTATGACTCTGGCAAAGGAAATCGCTGCATACCTTGAAAAAAAAGGTATTCAACATGATTTTTACAGTTTTGACGGTTTTGCTGATAATACAGATTTTAAGGACTATGATTTTGTAATTACACTTGGCGGTGACGGAACTGTTCTTTATGCAGCTCGTAACGCTTCTAAGTACGGGCTGCCTGTCTTTCCTGTAAATCTTGGTGAATTCGGTTTCATAGCTTCTGTACAGCCTGAGGAATGGAAAAAGGAGCTTGATTTATTCCTTGAAGGAAAGTCTGTATTTGAAAAGCGTTCCATGCTGAAGGTAACCGTTCTTAGAGGAGACAAAAAGGTTTATTCTTCTCTGAGTCTTAATGATGCTGTAATTTCTGCGGTCAGAGGAGTGTCTACAATCATGCTTTCAGTAAAACGTAATGATCTTCCTTTGTGCAATCTTAAGGCAGACGGACTTATTCTTTCTACACCAACAGGCTCAACTGCCTATTCAGCTGCCGCAGGAGGACCTATTCTTGCTCCGGAACTGGAAGCCTTTGCCCTTACACCGCTTAATTCATTTTCACTTTCCAGCAGACCTGTAGTTTTAAGTCCTGACAGTCTGCTCGAGGTTTCTATAGAAAAGTGCAGGGCTAAAGATATTACTATAACAGTCGACGGTCAGGAGCCTTTCCCATTAAAAATTGGAGATACAATTTTTGTGAGCCTGAACAGAAAGAAGGCAAAGCTGGTCGCAGGCTCCGCAGAAAAGTTTTATAATGCACTCAGATCAAAATTAAACTGGTCGGGGGTACCTCATGCTTGAAGATTTTTCAATTAAAGATTTCGCTCTTATAGATCAGGATTATCTTGAATTTACTAAGGGCTTTACTGTTCTTTCCGGAGAAACCGGCGCGGGTAAATCTATTCTCATTGGTGCACTTTCCTTTCTGCTCGGTGGTAAAGCGGACGTAACACAAATCCGTGCAGGAAAAAAAGAGGCGAGTGTAAGCGGAACCTTTTTACTGCCAGCGGGTCTTTCCGTAAGGTCTGATATTCCTGAAGATGATGAAGCCCGAAATGCCCTTGAATGGCTTAACCTTCATGGTATTGAAATTGAAAACGACCGGGTACTTTTACGCCGTATAATCCGTGACACTGGAAAAAATGCTGCCTGGATAAATGATACACCGGTAACCCGCAGCGATTTAGCCCAGTTTTCTTCTTTTCTTGTAGATATTCACGGCCAGCATGAACATCAATCCTTGATGAAGGTAAGTGAGCACCGTAAGTTTCTTGATGCCCGTGCCGGAATTACTGCTGAGGTAGATGCCTTTACCGCAAAATATGCAGTTCTTGTCGCAAAACGTAAGCAGCTGGCTCAGTACAATCTTTCAGATAGTGAACGTCTGCGAAAGCTCGATATGATGAGCTTTGCCGTAAAGGAAATTGGCGAAGCAAAGCTTAAGCCTAATGAAGATATCGAACTGGAAGAGGAACAGGCTCGTCTTTCTTCCTATGAAAAGATTTTTTCTGATGTAGATTCAATTGACCAGATGCTGTCAAATGATGAAAGTGGTGTTATTGGGCTTCTCAAAAAAATCCGCCGTGATTCAATGCACGTAAGCGAGCTGGATAAATCTCTTTCAAAGCTGGATGAACGCCTTGAGTCTGCTTTTTATGAGCTTTCAGATATTTCGGCTGAATTTTCTGATTACAAAAATAAGCTGGTTTATGATCCAAACCGTCTGCAGGCCGTAGAAGAGAGACTTTCGCTGATATACAATCTTAAGAAAAAATATGCATCTTCTGTAAATGCTCCGCTTTCAGAGCTTTTTACGTATTATGAGGAAGCTCAGCGTTTTATTGAAGAAAATGGTGATGGAAATAATAAAAAAGATGCCCTTACAGCAGAAATAAAAGCACTTGAAAAAGAAATTCTTCTTCTGGCAGATAAGCTTTCTGCGGCCCGCAAGGCAACTGCTTCAGTTTTGAATACAGAAGTTGACCAGATTCTTGCAAAGCTTGGAATGAAGGGAACAACCTTTACAGTTCAAATCAGTCAGAAGGCTGGTACAGAGGTGGAACAGGTTTGTGGCCCTTATGGAAAAGATGATATTGAATTTATGATAAGCGCAAACCCTGGAAATCCGCCGCTTCCGCTTGCAAAAATTGCCTCTGGTGGTGAGCTTTCCCGAGTCATGCTTGCCCTTAAAACTATTTTTGCGCGTACAGACAGTGTTGAAACCCTTGTATTTGATGAAATTGATACAGGAATTGGTGGTGAAATTGCTGTGGCTGTAGGCGCTCATATGAAGAATTTATCTAAAAACAGACAAATTTTCTGTATTACACACCTAGCGAGTATCGCAGTTTATGCCGATAATCAGATTAAGATAGAGAAGAGTGTCTCCGGAGAAATTACCTCTTCAAATGTTTATCCTGTGGAAGGCGAAGCTCGTGTTGCTGAAATTGCCCGTATGCTTTCCGGTGATGCAGATACATCTCAGTCTCTGGAACATGCACGCTCTCTTCTCCAGAAATTCAGCGGAGGTGACTGATGTCAAAAATCTCAGAAGAAACAAGGCTTCATTTTAACGAGGCTATACAGCCCTACAAGGGAAAAATCACTGCAACTCTTGCCAAAGAAAAGACTATGCTCAACGGCATGCACAAGGGCGATATTGATTATGAAAATAAAAAGCTTCTCTTGTGTGAAGATATGATTTATGCGGCTTCTCTTTATATGGCTCAGAACAGTCTTTCTCTGCGCCTTATGGAAGTTAAAAATAATGATGCCCTGAACGACGCCCGAAAGCTTCTTTACAAGGCAATTATTTATCTTGAAGAAATTGTTTCTGATACAATTGATGTTCCTTATTCTGATTTAACTCCGCTGCTTGAACCTATTCACAATGTTCCTATTATCAGACGTTTTACTTTAATCCGTAAGCTTGGGCTTGCTATTACTATGCTTAAGGATGCCTTTGGTGATAACAGTAAATGGAAATGGTCCTTTGTTGAACTCGAAGGACGTTTCGCAACTGTTTCAAAGAACTTTATAGATATGAAAGCCTGCGTCAAGGATTATTTTGATCCTGGTTGTGCTGATTATGAGACGACTGTTCTTTATATCAGAATGATTCAGAAACAGCTCAATGATTCAGCTACTGCTTATCGCGATAAATATGAGCTTTCAACCCGCCGTATTGATGATATGCGTAACGCAATTAAGTACCTGCTTGCTTTACGTAAACTTTATATTGCTATCGGCGATTCTAATCAGGCAGAGGAAGTAAAGAAAAAGGCTGTTGTCTGGAAGGATAAGATGGATGCAGACCACAAGGCTGGTCTCAGTAACTAATTATGGACAAAAAACTCGCACTTAAAATCTTCGAAGGTTTTTCAATTCAACGCTGGAATGATTTAATACGCCCCTTTGAGCTTGTAGAAATGGACAAGGCCGCCGAAAAAATGGTTCTGGCCTATATAATCGGCAAGTATGAGGAAAACCGCAAAAAGTATGTTGACTGGAAATGGCTTATTTATGCTTCTCTTTTTGACCTTTTGCGTAAGATTTCTCTGTGTGATATAAAGGCTCCTGTACAGCAGATGCTTCGCCGTGAATTCCCGGACGAATACATGAGACTCAACGAATGGGTTTTAAACGGCTATAAAGCTATGATGCCGGATGAAAAACTCTTTTCTGAATTTACTATTTATGTGGGCCAGCAGTCGGGCAATATTCCCATTCCGACAGAGCTTAGAACTACCGTAAATATTTACAGAGCCGCTCATAAGTATTCAACAATCCGGGAACTGGAAATGCTTTCTGTTGTTAATGAAAAGGAACGCCTGAAAAACATCAGAAACGAGCTTGAAGCAGAGATTCAGCCTTATCTGGAGCTGGAAGGCTTGCAGAAGCTTATGACTCATCAAAAGGCCTTTGATTTTATTCTTAAAATTGAACAGCTTCGCTTCCAGACCCGTTGGAATCAGACTCCCCGAGTACCTGCAACTTCTGTTCTTGGACACTGCTTCTTTGTAGCAATTATGACTCTTTTACTGGGGCGTGAATATAACCCGGAAATGTGCGACCGCCGTGTAATCAATAATTTTTTCAGTGCACTTTTTCACGATCTTCCGGAATCTGTTACCCGTGATATTATTTCGCCTGTAAAAACCGCTACTGATGATTTACCGAACATCGTAAAGAAGATTGAAGATGAAATTGTAAATAAAGAGCTTGTGCCTTTGATGGAACCATTTTTTGAAAAGGAAATAATTTACTATACAAGTGATGAATTTACAGACAGGATTCTTGATAAAAACGGAAAGATAAAGCATGTAAGCTGGGAAGAGCTTAATACGAAATATAATTCCACAGATTTTGACCCTATAGATGGCCGTCTTGTACGTATCTGCGATCATTTTTCTGCCCTTATGGAGGCTGATATTTCTAT
>CAMNGG010000261.1 GCA_946537975.1 uncultured Treponema sp.
GGGCTTTTCAGCCGCCGCGGATATAACATCGACTCGCTTACTGTTTGTGCAACTAACAAGCCTGAGCAGAGCCGTATGACAATCGTTGTAAAGGGTGACGAGCATATCCTGGATCAGATTCAAAAGCAGCTGGCAAAGCTTGAGGAAGTACTTGCAATTAAAAAGTGCGAGTCTGGTAGTTCTGTTCAGCGCGAAATGTCTCTGATCAAGGTAAAAGCCGAGGCAAGTAACCGCGGTACAATCATCGAAACCGCCGACATCTACAAGGCGCGAATCGTGGACGTAAGCCTGGAATCAGTTATTATAGAAATTACCGGAAGCGAAGAGAAGGTTGAAAGCCTTCTGCGTCTGCTGGAGCCTTATGGAATTCTTGAGTATGTGCGCACTGGTCTTACCTCACTTGACCGCGGTTCTGGTGTGATGTAATGAATTATCCGGTCAAGCCGGATAATGACATTCATGTCATCCTTGACCGAGTTTGCTTTGCAAACGTCGCAGGGCTTGACCCGGGGATCTATTTCAACTTACACCAAACAGACTTAGAAATGCTTTTAGCGTGCAGGCCTTCCTCCTGCACTGTACCCAGCCGGAAAATCTTAAGTTGATTTACCGGCTGTTTTTTTTGCCTGATAATCTCAATTTCCCTGTCTGAAAAGGCTGGACCATTGTGTATACAAACTAACGTTAGTTTGGAAGTGTATTCCCGGTTTTTCGTTTTAATTAAAAAGTTAATAAAAATTTCTTTATCGCTGATATCAAGCTTGCCGAAACTTATACTTTCAATTGTCTTAGATAATTCTTTTAAATCAATTTTTCCTTCACCATCATTTTCAGGAAAATCAAGCCAGAGAGGGTAAGAGCTGTAAAGAATGCGATTTGGGACATAAAGGTCGTTTATCAATTCCTTTTGAAGTGAAATGAGATGTCCTTCTTCTGTGGGATGCAAAATAATTACAGTCATACGGGGAGTATAACTTTTTTTAATTATTTGGTATAGTTTTAAATATGAAATTGCCAGATTTGAATCTAAAAACCTTGAAACAAAATATAAAACTTCCTGAAATGACAAAAAGACAGTGGATTCTTTCCATTGCCGTTACAATTTTTCTTTTACTGGATATTATTGCAGGGATAATTCTGATTGCAAATAAAAATAAATCTGCAGTACGACTTGTCTTTGGTGACAGCCAGATGTCCAGACTTTATGCTCTTGATTCGGCAGCTTCAAAAGGTACTGTAAATAATGGCTATGCAAACTTTAAATTTACAAAAGCTCAGAAAGAATGCTTTTATAAAACCTATAATGAAAAGGGATCTGTAGCACTTACAATCTGTATTCAGATGATGCCTACAAAAAAGCAGAAGGAAATGCTTTCGACAGAAAGTGAATCTGTGCTCCGTTATGGTTTTCTCGGAAAAGAAGATTTTACAATTGATGGAAAGTTTATAAAGAAGAAATATCCTGATACAAGAAGAATTCAGGTTCAGGCTGATGAGAAAAATGCTCCTCAGATTTTTGATATTTCTTTCGCAGTACAAAAAAATGACAATATTGAAAAATATATTCCCGAAGGTTTTTTTGTTTATTCTACAGTTCGATGCCGGGTTCTTGCTGCCTTAGTTGTACCGGCAGAGATTGGTTTTGATTTAACAACAGAGATTCCTTTTTATGGTTTTGCCTGTAATGGCGGTCTCTTAGATTTTGAAAGCAGACTTTTTGATTTTTCCGGCTCTTCAATGGTATTTCCGGTTCAGAGCAATATGAAGCAGTCTATGCCGGAATACAGAGTTTTACTTTCTGAAAATCCTGAAAACAAAACTACCAAAGAACATTCTGTAAAGGTTTTGATGAATGTTGGCGGCGAAAAACTATACCTTAATAATGTCGCCGCTGCCAGAGAACTGATTATACCGGCGGCCGCTCTTAATGCTCCTTTTTCACGTGTAGAGTTTTCTGAAAATTCAGAATGTGTTGATTCCCTTATTATGCGCGGAACTCAAGCTGCCGGCGAAGAAGTTCTAGATCCTGTCCGTACAGATCCGGGATTAATTTTAAATTATAAACTGAACCAGTGGCGTACGGCTGATTATGAACTTTATGAATGGGACCGCTTTCCTCAGATTCTCTTTTTTGACACAAGAAATTATGAAGTTCAGGACAGACTTTTCCGCCGCATGGCTTTTTTTGTAGAAAAGCAGGGCTATAAGGGACGTCTTCTTACAAACGAAGAGCTTGGCGATATGCACGGCTACAATGCCCATGATTACAGCGCTGAATCAATGGCTCGCTTTTTTAATAAAGCCGCAGAGCTGAATTTTCCATTAAACGAAGAAGAGCTTTTATTAAAGCGTATTCTGATTCATAATGGGCTTCTTGAAAGTGACGGCTTTTATGTAAAAGCAAATGAAGGAGGCCTCGTTTCTATTTCCCGCGAAACTCCAGCCTGGAGCCGTACTAATCTGCTTGCACATGAAGGCTGGCATACAATTTTCTTCCGCGATGCAGAATTCCGTAACTTTGTTTCGGCAGTGTATTATACCTTTGACCCGACCTCTCTTGATTTCTTAATTGATTACTTTAAGTCACAGCCATCTCTTGGTTATGATGTTAATGACGAATATCTTATGCATAATGAATTTATGGCTTACATAATGCAGCAGCGTCTTTCTGAAGTGGCAAACTATTTTGTTCATCTTGCAAACCGTGGTACAGTAATTGATTATACTCCACAGCTTGCTGCCTATGTGAGAAAAACAGAGGGCAGGGGCTTTGAAGATGCCGCCATAGCCCTTAATGATTTTGTGTATGATAAATACGGAATCGTCTGCGGAAATATTGCCTTAGTGAATAGATAACATGTGATTTCGATACACCGCTTCGCGGCACTCAATCACCGGTGGTTGAGTAGCCCGAAGGGCGTATCGAAACCACCTTAGCTTCTTATCCGGTCATTCTGCGGACTTTGAATCATATTCTTAAAATCCGCAGTAAAAGCCTTTACGGCTCCGAGGGTTGTAGGCGGACCGTGTCCAGGCATTAAAATAACGTTATCCTGCTGTGAGAAAATTTTCTTTTCAATATTTGATTTTAAGATATATTCAGAATAACTTGAGTTAGTGCTGCCTATCTCGCCGGCCGAAAGTATATCGCCTGTAAATAAAATATTACCTATTTCATAAACAACCGAGTCTGCGGTGTGGCCCGGAAGAGACATATATTTTACAATCATCTTTGCAATTTTGATTGTTCCGTCTCCGGATATTACAGTAGTATCTTCTCCGGCAACCTCCCAGTCGGCGGCAAAAATCTTTGGTGAATAGATTTTACGAAGAGTGTGAAGTCCGCCCGCATGAGAGCCGTGATTATGGGTAACAAAGACCCCGACCAGCTTCAGATGATTATCTTCAATACGCGAAATGATTTCTTCTGTTATTTTTCCGGGGTCTATAATGATTGCTTCTGAGGTCTTTTCGTTCACTACAATATAGCAGTTTGAAAAACCGCCCAGATTCAAATGGAAGTAGACTTTCATAAGCGGTCTCCGTCTACTATAGAATTACCGAAGGAAAGATCCTGTTCAAGTGGTGTTTTTCCTTCAGGAGTAAAAAGTGCTTCACGTGTGTTAGACATTTTAAAAGATACGTTAATTCTTTTAGAATCATAAAAAAGCGTTTTTTTTAAGTTACAGTTTCTAAAGGAGGTATCTGTAAGAGTAGCGGCAATAAAGCGTGAACTGAAAAGGTCTGAATCATCAAAGGAAGACTGATAAGCTTTAATGCCGTTGAAATTGCTCTGAATGATATCGCTGGAAGTAAAAAGGGTATGTGTAAAGGTTGCTCCCGAAAAGCTTGTGAAGAGTGAATTACTTTTGATAAAGCTGCAGTCATTGAAAATCGCAAAATCAAAAATGCACATACGAAGCAGTACGTTGCTGGAACTGATGTTATTGAAGGTACAGTTGGTAAAGGTGCAGCCGTAAAACTTTTTATTTGAAAGATCTATGTCGGCAAATAAAAGTCCGCAGACGTTAAGTCCTACAATCTTGTCATGCTCTGCAATGTATTTATAAATTTCTGTCTTGAATTTTCCCGGGTCTGGAATATGGTCCAAACAGTAGTTTTTTTCATCGGTGATGTTGCCGTCATCATCAAAGGTTGAAAGAGCGAGATTTTTGCAGTAATGTACCAGGCATTTATTCTGCGTGAACATACTTTTATTATAGTAGAAAATGTTAAAAAATGATACTATATAATTATGATTTGCTGGAAATGCCATAAAGAAACAAATATTGAAAAGCCTGTACGTGGTGACGAGTGTCCTCTTTGTCATGCTGATTTACATGTCTGCAGGGCCTGTGACTTTTATGAAAGCGGGGCTCATAATGACTGCCGCGAGAGCTCTGCAGAATTTGTTGGCGACAAGGAAAGAGGAAACTTCTGCGATTATTTCCGACCGAGCAAAAAAATTACAAAAGATGGTGGGGCGTCAAAAGTTGATGAAGCCAAGGCCGCTTTTGATGCCCTTTTTAAATAATTCCTCACAGAGCTGAAGAGGCCACGGAGGAAAGTTTTTCTCTTTTACTCTGTGGCCTCTGTGAGGAATTTATAATGGATTGTTATGACTGACTTTATTTTTATAGATTCCGGTGTTGGCGGAATTCCTTATATGACGACTCTTTTGCGGCGTTCCCCGGAAGCTGAATGTGTCTACGTGGCCGATACCGCAAACTTTCCCTATGGAGAAAAATCTCACGAGCAGGTTGTAAACTGTGTCCTTGAGCTTGTCGAAAAAATCTGCCGGCAGTTTTCTCCAAAGGTAATTGTTATAGCCTGCAATACTATGAGTGTAAATGCCCTCGAAGCTTTGCGCGAGACTTTCCCGGATGTGAAGTTTGTTGGAACTGTTCCTGCCATTAAGCTTGCGGCAAGTCTTTCCAGAAAAAGAAGGATAGGCCTTCTTGCTACAAAGGCTACCTGCGAAAACCCTTATAATATTGAACTGAAAAATAAGTTTGCTTCCGACTGTGTGCTTGTAAACCGCCCGGACCCCCAGCTTATTTCCTTTATAGAACACAAGGCCTTTACTGCCAGTCACGAGGAATGCCTGAAAGCCGTAAAGCCTGCGGTGGATTTTTTTCGCGGCGAGAACTGCGATGTAATTATTCTTGGCTGTACTCACTTTTTGAATTTTACTGATGTTTTTGAAGAAGCCTGCCAGCAGGATATTAAGGTAGTGGACTCTGTTGATGGAGTTGTACGACATTCACTAGAAGTGCTCGGGGGGGGCGTTGCGGGGGGCGAGCCACCCGCTAGAAGGGGTAGCGAGCAACGAAGTGCGAGCGTGGGGGAGACTTCCCCCTCCTTATATATCACTGGCTTCCGTGACATTGAGGAAGAAAATCAGTATAATGTGCTGTGTTCACGTTTTGGAATTAAATTCGGCGGTTTGCTGAGTAAATAGAAATAGAGGATGTATATGAAGAAAATTATTTCTGGTAAGGTTCGCGAGGTTTATGATCTTGAAGATGGTCGCATGGTAATTGTCACTACTGACAGAATTTCTGCTTTTGACGTTATTCTGCCAACTATGATTACCGACAAGGGTAAGGTGCTCAACGCTCTTGCTAACTTCTGGTTTGATTACACTAAGGACATTGTTAAGAATCACATGATTTCAAGTGATTTAAAGGATATGCCAGTTGAGTTCCAGAAGCCTGAGTTTGAAGGACGCACTATTCTTGTAAAGAAGCTTAAGATGATTCCTTACGAAGTAATTGTCCGCGGATATATGTTTGGTTCTATGTACGAGGCTTACAAGAAGGGAGAGCCTTTCCTTGGCCACAAGTTTGACAAGGAATACAAGCAGGCAGAAAAGCTTGATGAGCCTATTGTAACTCCTTCTACTAAGGCTGCCGAAGGTCACGACATTAACGTTACTCTTCAGTACATGAAAGATGATCTTGGCGAAGAGCTTGGAACAAAAATCGAGCAGGCTGCTCTTGCAATTTACAAGAAGTGTTATGAGCACGCTAAGGCAAACGGCATTATCATTGCTGATACTAAGTTTGAGTTTGGTCTTGATGAGAATGGAGAACTTGTTCTTGGTGATGAAGTTCTTACTCCGGACAGCTCACGCTTCTGGGATGCTTCAAAATACGAAGTTGGCGGAAGCCCTGCAAGCTACGACAAACAGTTCGTTCGCGACTGGCTCAAGGAGCACAATCTTGCCGGCGACCCTAACATCAAGGAAATTCCTGCTGATGTAGTTGCCAAGACTGCCGCTATTTATAAGGAATGTCAGACAAGAATTTGTCATAAGTAGAAAATTTCTCACAGAGGCCACGGAGAACACAGAGAGAATAATAAAAAAAAATAAGAACTCTGTGTCCTCTTTCGCTCTGTGAGGTATTTTATCATAAAAAAATTAACAAATTTAATAAAAATTCTAACCTTTTTATAAGATTTCCTAAAACCATTTTAATTATTCCTAAAAAATTCAAATTAAATTCCTAAAAATATTCATTCAAAAATCCTTCTGACGGGCTTATATTTACACTGTAATCTAAAAAAGCATCTATTAGGAGGAAAATTAGATGAAAAAAATCGTATCATTAGTTGCAATGGCAATGGTTGCTGCAAGCTTGTTCGCTGCACCAAAAATCAAAGTTGGTATTGTAAACAATCCACCTTCAGAGTCTGGATATCGTGCTGCTAACGTAAAGGACTTCGAAACTGTATTCACAAAGAAAAAAGGTTACACTGTGTATCCAGCTTACAGTCTTAAGAACGATGAACAGCTCAATGCTGCTTCTCAGTTCATTACAGAAGGTGTTGATTATCTTCTTATTTCTGCTGCTGCAACAGATGGTTGGGAATCTGTTCTTAAGCAGGCAAAGGCTAACGGTGTAAAAGTATTCCTTTTTGACCGTATGATTAACGTATCTGATGACTTGTATGAAGCTGCTGTAGTTTCAGACATGGCTAAGGAAGGAACAACAGCTGTAAACTGGCTCAAGGCTCAGAACCTTAAGGAATACAAGGTAATCCATATCCAGGGTGCTATGGGATCTGATGCTCAGATTGGACGTACAGCTGCTTTGGACAAGGAATTCAAGGCTGGAACAATGAAGAAGGTTGTTCAGCAGACAGCTACATGGGACGAAGCTGAAGCAAAGAAAATTGTTGAATCTGTAATCAACTCTGGTGAAGATTTCAACGTAATCTATGCTGAAAACGACGGTATGGCTAAGGGTGCTGTTGCTGCTCTTGACGAAGCTGGTATTACACACGGTGTAAACGGTAAAGTAGTAGTAATGGGATTCGACTGCAACAAATGGGCTCTTGAAGAACTCGTAAAAGGTAACTGGAACTACGATGGACAGTGTTCTCCATTCCAGGCTGCAATCATCGAAAACATGATTAAGACAGGAATCGTAACAAAGAAGTTCATCAACCAGGAAAAAGGCTTTGATGCAAAGACAATCACAAAGGCTGATGTAGATAAGTATGGTATCTAATACCAGCTCCCTCTTGTAAATATGGCGGCGTAAAGTCTCTCTTTACGCCGTTTTTTTTGGATGAAAGATATGGAAAATAATGTTGTTTTATCTATGCGCGGAATTTACAAGGAATTCCCGGGTGTAAAGGCTCTGCAGAATGTGGACTTTACCCTGAGAAAAGGTGAAATTCATGCGCTTATGGGAGAAAACGGAGCCGGAAAATCTACTCTGGTAAAGGTTATTACTGGTGTTTATGAAAAGGATGCCGGTGAAATCCGTATTGCGGGAACAGATGGACCAGCAGTTATTCGTTCTCCACAAGATGCTCAGAATCTGGGTATTTCTACAGTATATCAGGAAATAACTCTCTGTCCTAACCTTACAGTTGCAGAGAATATGTATATAGGTCGCGGAAATTACAAGTTTGTTAATCGCCGTGCACAGGAAAAAAAGGCTGGCGAATTGCTTGCTAAATTAAACATTCCGGCAAAGCCAAGTCAGCAGCTTGGAACCTGTTCAATTGCCGTTCAGCAGATGGTCGCAATTGCCCGTGCTGTTGATATGGAATGTAAGGTTCTTATTCTCGACGAACCAACTTCTTCTCTCGATGAAAAAGAAGTTGAACTCTTGTTCAAGCTTATGCGTGACCTTAAGAGCCGTGGAGTAGGAATCATCTTTATTACTCACTTCCTGGAACAGGTTTATGAAGTATGTGACAAGATTACAGTTTTAAGAAACGGTGAACTTGTAGGTGAATACACAGTAAGCGAGCTTCCACGCGTTAAGCTGATTTCTGCAATGCTTGGTAAAGACATGGAGGATATGACAAACCTCAAGAATCAGAAGCGTCCTTATTCTGGAGCTGGTGAGGTTGTTTATGAAGCGGAAGGCCTTTCAAGTTCTGAAGGAGTAAAACCTTTCGACTTCCTTATCAACAAGGGCGAGGTAAACGGCTTTACAGGACTTCTTGGTTCCGGACGTAGTGAAAGTGTTCGTGCAATCTTTGCCGCAGACCGCGTAACAGGCGGTAAGGTAAAGGTTAATGGCAAAGATACTAAAATCAATAATCCAAAGGATGCAATGAAGGCTGGAATCGGTTACTTGCCGGAAGACCGCAAGGGAGATGGAATTATTCAGGACCTTTCTGTTCGTGAAAATATTATTCTTGCCCTTCAGGTTCTTAACGGTTTTACAAAGCCTCTTTCCCGCGCAGAGCAGGAAAAACTTGCTGACGAGTTTATTGAACAGCTTCAAATTAAAACTGCTTCAAAGGAAACTCCAATCAAATCGCTTTCGGGTGGTAACCAGCAGAAGGTTATTCTTGCCCGCTGGCTTTTGACTCATCCTCAGTATCTGATTCTTGATGAACCTACCCGAGGTATTGACGTTGGTACTAAGCTCGAGATTCAGAAGCTTGTGCTTAAGCTTGCAGAAGAGGGGGTAAGCGTTACCTTTATTTCTTCTGAAATCGAAGAGATGCTTTCTGTATGTCAGAGACTCATCGTTATGCGCGACCGCAAGATTGTTGGTGAACTTAAGGATGATCTTTTGCGACAGGATGTAATTATGCAGACTATTGCGGGAGGTAAAGCACAAAATGGCTAATAAAATTGTAAATCAGATTAAAAAACTGTTTCAGTCGCAGCTTGCAATTCCGCTTGTAGCACTGATTGTTCTGGTTGTTTTCAACCTTATTCGCGACCCAAGCTTCTTTTCTATTATGGTTAAGAAGAACAATCTCGGAAACAGCGTTCTTGCCGGTAACCTTATCAGTATTTTGAACGGTGCTTCTGAGCTTGTAATTCTTTCTATAGGAATGACCCTTGTTACTTCAGCAACAAAAGGACAGGATATTTCCATTGGTGCGGCTGCGGCAATAGCTGGTTCTGTTTTTGTAAAGGTACTTCGTGCTGGCAGTATAAATGCAGGAACAATCTTTATTGGTCTGGTTCTTGCCTGCATCGTTGCAATTCTTTTCTGTCTTTTTAATGGTTTTCTTATCGCTAAGTTTAATATTCAGCCGATGATTGCCTCTTTGATTCTGTATACAGCAGGACGTCCAATTGCTTACTGGATTAATGGTGGTGCAACTCCAAACGTAGACAGCCCTCTGCTTACCTACATTGGTGGATTTATTCCTCACATTGCAATTCCAACTCCTATTCTGGTTGTTGTTGTATTCATCCTGCTTATAAATCTGCTTTTGAAGAAGACAACTTTAAGTCTTTACATTCAGTCTGTAGGTATTAATGAGCGTGCAGCTAAGTTGAACGGTATCAACCCTGTAATCTGGAAGCTTGCTGTATTTGTAATTCTTGGTGTTTGTGTAACAATGGCAGGTTCTATCAACGTATGCCGTATCGGTCTTATCAACCATGAGACAATCCTTCTTGATATAGAAATGGATGCCATTCTTGCGGTAGCTATTGGTGGTAACTCACTGGGCGGCGGTAAGTTTAAGCTTTCCGGTTCTATTCTTGGTGCTTACATTATTCAGGCTTTGACAATCACCCTTTATGCAATGAAGGTTTCTTCAACAGCAGTAAAGGCTTACAAGGCTATTGTAATCATCATCATCGTAGTTGCGGGTTCTCCTGTTGTAAAAGCCTGGATTAGCCAGCTTAAAGATAAGATTCTTGCAAAGAAGGAGGCTAGATAATTATGGCAAATATTTTTACTAATCTTTTTGGAAAAAAAGAAAACAGAAAGCCGCTTTCCAATACAGCTCTGCTTCTTACAATTACAGTTTGTACCTTCTTTGGTATGTATCTTCTTGGAATGATTATCTGGCAAGGCGGATTTTTGAATCCTCAGCAGTTCTTTAACCTCTTCAATAACAATGCATATCTGATTGTAATTGCCTGTGGTCTTACAATCGTTATGATTACCGGTGGAATTGATATTTCTGTAGGTGGAACAATTGCCCTTATTACAATGACAACGGTAGTTGTTATGGAAGATAGAGGAGGAGGAATTCTTTCTTCAATCCTGATTGCTCTTGGTATTGGTCTTTTAATGGGACTTGTTCAGGGCTATTTCATTTCATACCTTAAGATTCAGCCTTTTATTGTAACTCTTGCCGGAATGTTCTTTACACGAGGTATGACAACTATTGTAAGTAAAGTTCCAAGAACAGCCACTAATGCAGCTTTTGTTGCCTTGAAGGATCACTACATTTATATTCCTTTTATCGGTATTCATAAACATGGAAACTGGATTCCATCTTATATTGAAATTGGTGCAATTGTTGCGATTGTAGTTCTTATTGCCTTGTGGGCAACCTTAAAATATACCCGCTTCGGACGCAATCTCTATGCTGTAGGTGGAAACAATGAAAGTGCATTAATGCTTGGTATTAATGTACAGCGCACTCAGTTCTTCTCTTATGTTTTGTGTGGTATTCTTGCCGGAATTGGAGGCTTTGTATACCTTACACATACAGGAGCTGGAAACGCAAGTAATGCGGCCGGAGCCGAAATGCAGGCAATTGCTTCTTCGATTATCGGTGGAACCTTGCTTAGCGGTGGTGTAGGAAGCGTTATTGGTACATTATTTGGTGTTCTGTCTTTGAAGACCATTAATATAATTGTTGTTGCTTCAGGTCTGCGCGAGCCATATTGGCAGTCTATCACTACAGGTCTCATGCTTGCATTCTTTATAGTCCTCCAGAGTGTAATCCTAGACCATAGAAAGAAAAAGCTGGGTAATATGGCTGGGTGAAGCCTAAAATCGAAGAACCGTTAAAAAACGAGCCGCAAGGGTCGTTTTAGGTTCATCGAAAGAACGGCTCAGAGGCAAGCTGTGCTTGCCGACTTATTTTTCAACACTTAGCTTGTACTCACGGGGCGAAAGCCCCGTATTTTTTTTGAAAATGTAGCTGAAGTAGTGGGGGTCAGAAAAGCCGCATTCGTAAGCGATGTCATAACCCTTCATGTCGGTTTCGCGCATAAGACGCTTTGCATTTTCCAAACGAACGTTCGTAAGGTATTCTATAAAGGTTGTTTTACATTCCTGAGAAAATATTGTTGAGAAGTGATTAGGACTTAGTGCAACCTCTTCTGCTACACTTGTCAGAGTTGTATTCTGATCTGCATAGTTTTCTTCAATAAATTTTTTTGCTTTTAAAATTACATCAGCATATTTTCCTGTTACTTTGGAATCACGGTAATCAAGAGCAAAACTTAAAACCTGTTCAAGAGTTTTTATAAAGCGTTTTTCATCGGAAACGGCTTCGTCAATAAATTTACGCTGTAAAATTTCGGGATTTAATTCTTTAATGTTTCCGCCCAGCTTTTCAACAAGCTTTGAAACTGCAAATATCAAATCAACTAAAAGATAAGAAGCAAATACACTGAACTGGTCTGGGTTCTTCTTTATTAATTCCATTGATTCTTCTATTATTCTCTGAATATCTCCCTTGGCCGCATATTTGAGTTTGTCTACAAGCGGGTCTCCTTCATTGAGGTCAAGAAGAACATCGGCGGAAGTCTCTCCGGACTTAGAGTCTGTAAGGTCATCTGAACTGATAATACGGTTTTCTTTACTTGTGCTGTTAGCCTGTAAAATTCTCTTTGCATCTTCATAAGAAATTTCTAATTGAGAAAGATGTTCAACTGTTTTTCCTATTGCTGTAAAAACTATACAATCATCATTTTTTGTTGCTATATGACTGATAGTTTCTGCTGCACGGAAGGTATTGTCATCCAGTTCTGCCTGAGTGCTTCCCTTAAAAATACAGACCAGCAGATTAGAATGATGGAAAAATGAAACTGCTTCATTAATAGCGGTTGAGTATGAATTGAGAAGAGAGCAGGCCTCCTGCTGAGTCTGGTTGTTACCGCTGCGGCTTTCTATTCGGCTTATCAATACCTTGTAATATCGGGAAATAAGATTTATTCCCAGCTCATTGCATTTTTGCATTATTGTATTTGTCTCTACGGAGCCATGTACAAGATTATTCAGAAATTCTTTTTTTATAAGAGCCTCATTTGATTTTAATTCTTCGCGGAGTCTGGAGATGTCGGAAAGCTGTTTTCTTTCTTTGTCAATTTGAGTGGCAGTTTTGTTCAGACTGTTCAAAAGCTCCTCAGGAGTAAAAGGTTTTAATAAATAATCTTCAATTCCAATAGAGATTGCTTTTTTTGCATAATCAAATTCATCATGACCACTGAGAATAATTATTTTTATCCAGGGCTGAGTTCTCTTAATTGCTTCGGCCAGCTGTAAGCCGTCCATAAAGGGCATTTTTATGTCTGTGATTAAAATATCTGGTTTTAATTCGTGAAGCATTGAGAGGGCAATTTCACCGTCTGTCGCTTCTCCCACAAAGGTAAAGCCGCTGCCTTCCCAGTCAATTTTGGAACGGATTCCTTCGAGTACAATCGGTTCATCATCAACTGCAAATACGCTATACATTGCTGCCTCCTGTAAATGATACATCAATATAGATTGGAATGGTAAAGGATATTCGGCTGCCTTTTCCGGCTGCGGATTCAATTATAATACCTTCTGTCTGTTCCCCATAGTATAATTTCAGTTTTTTATTAACATTGTAAAGTCCGTATACCGAAGAGAGTTTCTCTGAATCTTGAGCTCCTGTGCGAAGTTCATTTCTTACCTGACCAAGACGTTCTTCGGTAAAGCCGGCTCCATTATCTTCGACTGAAAAACTGATGCTTTTATGGCTTTCATCAGCATAATGAACCCTGACAGTAAGCTGTCCTCTTCCTCGTTTATTCTTAATTCCGTGATAGATAGCATTTTCAACAAGGGGCTGAAGAACAAGTTTAATAATCTTAAAATCCATAAGGGTCGGGTCAGCATCAATGTTATAATTCAGAATATCTGCATAGCGGATTTTCTGAATAGTAAGATAATTTTTGATATGATCAAGCTCCTGGGAAATGGTAATCCATTCATGGCCTCGACTGAGGGAAATACGGAGAAAGTCTGAAAAGGCTTTAGTGATTCTTACAACCTCTTCGGTATGCTCTTCTTCTGCCAGCCAGACGATTGTATCAAAGGTGTTGTATAAAAAGTGAGGTGTAATCTGAGCCTGTAGAGCCTTCATTTCTGCCTTCTGAAAATTCTTCTGTTCCTCCATGTTTTTCTGGATAAGCAGATCAATCTGTCCGGCCATGGTGTTTAGGTTTTCTGCCAGTGTATCCATTTCATCAACATGAGGAATATCAATTCTGGCTGTAAGGTCTCCATGGGCAACTTTTGTGGAAAGCTTTTCCATATCAGAAATAGGTTTTTGAATTGCATTTGAAACCGAAATAAAGCTGTTAATAGAAATAATGAATGCAAGTATTGTGATAAGAACTTGAATTGCAGTAAGAATAATTGAGGTATTACGCAGAGACTGGTTTGTTTGATTTGCGGCTTCAATTTCAGTTACAATAAAATCCTGCATAATATCAGAAAAAAGAGAAGTAATGGTTCTGATTTCATCAAGGGTAGCTTCATTTTGAGTTACAAGACTTCTGCTCTTCATTTGTGAGATTAACATATCAACATTACGTCTGAGAGTAGTGGAGGCACGATTTGCAACTTCCAGCTTTTCAAGGCTTTCTGCATTTTTATTAGTAAAAAGCATTAGAGAAAGTCCTGTGTTAATTTCATCCAGCATTTTGTTGTGGTCTGCTTCTTCAATTTCTTTTTTACCACAAATTATATTCCAGAGCTCAGCCGGTAAGTCATTTTTTGCAATAGAAGCAATCCTGTTAGCATTGCTGACATTTGAAATAATCTGGCTGTACTGTTTTGTATGTACCTGAGAGCCAAGAACGGAATATACAGATGGAATGAGTGTAATAAATAAGAGAGAGATGTACGTTATAAGAAGGGTTCTCTTAAGACTTTTGTTTTTCATTCTATAACCTAATATCCGCGCGGCTCATAAGTAGAAAAATCATCATCTTCTGTAAAAACTGTTTCATAATTGTAGGTAACTCTCGGAATGCTTTCTCCCATTGCAATCTGTTTAACCAGCGCCATCAGCATTGATCCCAGATTTGGATTACATTCAACTACACAGTTAAGCTTACCTTCAGTAAGTGCATCAATAGATTTTTGTTCTGCATCTACACTTATTATTATAGTGTCCTTAGTACGTACACCATAATAGTCTATGGTATCAAGCATTCCCAGTGTCATTGAATCGTTGTGGGAATATACTGCATCAATTTTCTGACCTTCAAAATATAATCCATCTTTTTTGAAGCTGTTTGTAATAAGTTTTTCAGCAATTTCTTTGCCTCGCGAACGCAGAAAATCTCCATCTTCAGAATGAATAATCTGGAATTTAGGATCTGTAGAAATGATTTCCCGGAAGCCTTTTGCCCGGTCGCGTACTACAGAGGAATTTTCGGTTCCTGCCATTTCATAAATTGAAACTGTGTCTTTGCGGTTGCGGCATTTATTTACGAGAAAACGTGCTGCCCGGCGGCCTTCCTCAAGACCATCCTCACCAAGAAAGCCGGCATATAGAGATGGATCTGCGTTTATCTGACGGTCTACCAGAATAACCGGAATTCCTGCATCCTTTGCTTCCTGTAAAACATTATCCCAGCCGTCTTCTACAATAGGCACAAAGGCAATTACATCAACCTGATAAACTATAAAGGAACGGATTGCCTTTAGCTGATTTTCCTGTTTTTGCTGGGCATCATCAAAAATAATCTGGATATCATATTCTGAAGCCGCTTCGAAAATTGACTGGGTATTGCGGGTTCTCCAGGCTGATTCTGAACCAATTTGTGAAAAGCCGAGAATTAATTTTTCTGAGCGTTCATCACTTGAAGGAGCTGCAGGTTTTACTATTTTAGATACTATAAAAATACTGAGAAAAATTACTGCGGCAAGAAAAAAAATTATGGAGATAATCTGAATTTTTTTTATGTTTGTTTTCATAAATCGTTTTACTATTTTAAATGCAAATATTTATGAAGTCAAATAATTTTTTGTCATTCCCGCGTTTGACGCGGGAATCTTTATATCAGTAGAAATGTATAGATTGTCGGGTCGAGCCCGACAATGACACATATTATCGAGCCCGACAATGACACTAAAGGCGGTTTTTAATGGCTGAAATAAACTGCCATGAGTCAAGAACTTCCTTTGCGGCTGGTTCTGCGATTCGGGCAATATCTCCGGTCATATAGCCTTCTTCAATTGTCTGAAGGGTAGCCTTTTCAAGACGTTTTGCAAAGTCTGTGAGCTCAGGAGTTCCATCCATTTCACCGCGCTTTGCAAGAGCTCCTGTCCAGGCAAAGATTGTTGCTACAGGGTTTGTAGAAGTTTTTTCGCCCTTGAGGTAGCGGTAGTAGTGCTTCTGAACAGTTCCGTGGCTTGCTTCATATTCGAAGTTTCCGTCCGGGCTTACGAGTACAGAGGTCATCATGGCAAGAGAACCGCAGGCAGAGGCAATCATGTCAGACATAACGTCGCCGTCGTAGTTCTTTGTTGCCCACATGAATCCGCCTTCGCTTCTCATAACGCGGGCTACAGCATCATCAATAAGAGTATAGAAGTATTCAATGCCGGCCTTTTCAAACTTAGTCTTGAACTCTTCATCAAAAACATGCTGGAAAATAGCCTTGAAGTTTCCGTCGTAAGTCTTGCTGATTGTATCCTTTGCACCAAACCATACACTCATCTTTCTGTCCAGAGCGTAAGTAAAGCAGCAGCGGGCAAAGCTTTCGATTGATTTATCAAGGTTGTGGATTCCCTGAATGATTCCTGGACCGCTCATATCCATAATAGTCTTGCGGATTTCCATACCGTCTACGCCTGTAAATACAAGCTCTGCACGGCCTGCAGTTGGACATTTGATTTCGCAGTTTTTATAAACGTCACCGTAAGCATGGCGGCCAAGTACGATTGGCTTTTTCCAGCAGCTTACAGTTCCGTGAATATTATTTACAAAAATCGGCTCGCGGAAAACAGTACCATCAAGCTCGGCACGGATAATTCCGTTAGGGCTAGGGGTGAGCTGCTTAAGATGATATTCTTCAACACGGGCCTGGTTAGAAGTGATTGTTGCACACTTTACGCCGACATGAAGACGTTTGATTGCCGCAGCGGCTTCGTAGGTAATTTTATCGTTTGAGTCGTCGCGGCTCTTGAGACCTAAATCAAAATACTCAGTTTTTAAATCAATATAAGGTAAAAGGAGCTCGTCCTTGATAACCTTCCATAAAACTCTTGTCATTTCATCGCCATCGAGCTCTGCGATGGCGTTTTTCATCTGTATTTTTGCCATAGTAAGTCCATTATATAAGAATTAGCGTCCCCATGTCAAAATCAGGTCGTAGTTGTCTTCGCGGACTTCGAAGTACTGGTTGTATTCGCCGCAGGTTGGGCAGTAGTCAGGGGCTTTTTCACCTGTTACGATGTGTCCGCACTTAAGGCATTCCCAAACCTTTACTGAGCTCTTAGCAAGCTCTGCCTTTGAATCTTCATCTTTAAGAAGTGAGCGGTAGCGGTCTTCGTGGCGCTTTTCAATTGAAGCAACTGCGCGGAACTTTGCTGCGAGTTCTGCAAAGCCTTCT
>CAMNGG010000262.1 GCA_946537975.1 uncultured Treponema sp.
TCTTTTTGTCAATCTTAATGATTATGTCTAGAGACTGGAAGCCATTTAACCATATATTTTTATAATTCATTTACAAAGATCACTTTTAACTACCATGTTTATAGGTATATTTTTTAAAAACTGTTGTTTTTAACCTATTTTTTTACTATATTATAACTATGTTGTTAGACGTACAAAACTTAAACGCAGGTCTTGAAGACGGAAAAGAAATCCTCAAAGACCTTAATATACAAATTGGCCAGGGCGAAACCCACGTTCTGATGGGACCAAACGGTGCCGGAAAATCTTCTCTCGGCAATGCCCTTATGGGAAATCCTGTTTACAAAATCACAGGCGGAAAGATTCTTTTTAAGGACACAGACATAACAGAAGAAAGTGCCGACAAGCGTGCAAAGCTCGGAATGTTCATGTCCTTCCAGAGCCCGCTCGAAGTTCCAGGAATCAGCCTCGAAGCCTTTATCCGCTCCGCAATTCAGCAGAAAACAGGCGAGCACGTAAAGCTCTTCCAGTTCCAGAAGGAGCTGAAACGCTGCATGGAGCTTCTGGATATGAATCCTGATTACGCCCGCCGTGACCTCAACGTTGGTTTTTCCGGTGGTGAACGCAAAAAATCAGAAATCCTTCAGCTTCTCATGCTCAAACCGGACTTTGCAATTCTCGATGAAACAGACTCCGGCCTTGACGTAGATGCAGTGCGCGTCGTTGCAAAGGGAATTGAAGAGTACCGCAAGCTCACAAACGGCTCACTCCTCATTATCACCCATACAACAAAGATTCTCGAAGGCCTTTCCGTAGACAAAACCCACATCCTCGTAAAAGGCCACATCGTTAAGACTGGCGACGGTTCCCTCTTTAAGGAAATCAATGAAAAGGGATTTGAGGAATTTATAAAATAGGAAATGGGAGGGCGGAGCCCCGCCCTACGGCCGCACTTCGTTGCGTCCTACCCACCCAGCGGGGGAATCCCCCGCAACGCCCCCTTAGGAAACTTATGGAAGAAAAGACAAATATACAGGACATAAATCGCGAATTTTACGACTTCCGCTACGAAGAGACTGAAGAAAATACCTTCCGTCTCGAATCAGGACTTACCCCGGAAATTGTAACTAAAATCTCAGATGAAAAAGGCGACCCGGACTGGATGCGCGAATTCCGCCTCAAGTCGCTCGAGCTTTACAATTATCTCAAGGTTCCTAAATGGGGACCTTCAATCGACGGTCTCAATATAGACAACATCGCAACCTACGTTCGCCCGAAAACTCAGATGAGCGGCAAATGGGAAGATGTTCCTGACGACATTAAGGAAACCTTCGAAAAGCTTGGTATCCCGGAAGCAGAGAGAAAATCTCTTGCCGGCGTTGGCGCCCAGTACGACTCAGAGTTAGTTTACCATAACGTACAGAATGAAGTTTCAAAACAGGGTGTAGTTTACCTTGGCTTTGAAGAGGCCTTAAAATCCGAAGAATGGGGTCCAATGGTAAAAGAATACTTTATGACCCTCATTACTCCAAAGGACCACAAGTTTGCAGCCCTTCACGGAGCAGTATGGTCGGGCGGTTCTTTTGTATACGTTCCAAAGGGAGTTCATCTTTCCTTCCCTCTTCAGTCTTACTTCCGTTTGAACGCCCGCGGAGCCGGACAGTTTGAACACACACTGATTATTGTAGACGAAGGCGCAGACCTGCACTTTATCGAAGGCTGTTCTGCACCAAAATATAACGAAGCAAACCTGCACGCCGGAGCCGTAGAGCTTTTTGTAAAAAAAGGCGCACACCTACGCTACTCAACAATCGAAAACTGGTCTAAGAATATGTACAACCTCAACACCAAGCGTGCCCGCGTAGAAGAAGGCGCCAGCATCGAATGGGTTTCAGGTTCCTTCGGCAGCCACGTAAGCTATCTCTACCCGGAAAGCGACCTTGTAGGCCGTGGTGCAAAATCAGAGTTCACAGGAATTACCTTTGCCGGTGCAGGCCAGGAGCTGGACACAGGAGCCAAGATGGTACACCTTGCGCCGGACACAAGCAGTCTCATAAGCACAAAGTCAATTTCTAAAGGCGGCGGCGTTTCTATTTACCGATCTGCAGTTTATATTGATAAGAATGCAACCGGCAGTAAAACAAGCGTTTCCTGCGAAAGCCTTATGCTGGACAGCGAAAGCCGTTCCGACACAATTCCTTCAATGGTAATCAAAACCGACGAATGCGATGTAGGACACGAAGCAAAAATCGGACGTATTTCAAACGATGCTATTTTCTATCTTATGACACGCGGTATTGCTGAAGACGAAGCCCGCAGCATGATTGTAAGCGGCTTCGCTAACCCGGTAAGTAAAGAGCTTCCGCTTGAATATGCGGTAGAAATGAATAATTTAATCAAGCTTGAAATGAAGGGGTCAATGTAGCAAACTCGTTAAAAAAAATTGCGAAAACCTGGAGCAATTTTTTAGAGTTTACCACATAAATAATGTTAGAGGTATAACAATGGATAAAACAAGAGAAACAACAATAGACATAAACCCGATTCCATATCTTACCTGGACCTGGCTTAAGATAAACAAGGATTCAGTTTCTTATGATTTTAACCTTTCAGAAAATCAGGGAATTGATGTTCAGCTCCCGGAAGGCATAAAAGTAAGCTCTGGTAAATCTATTGAAACACAGCTTTCTGAGCCTAAATTTTCTATTGGAGACCAGGCTGCTAAACTTATCAGCGATGCAGCTTCTAAAGGCAAAATCTATAAAATAGAAAAAAGCGCAGACCAGCCTCTTATTATCAGAATCAAGCTGGACTCAAACTCTGCCACACATCAGATTATTCATGCAAAGGCAGGGACTTCTGCTAATATCATCATCGTTTATGACGGGTGGTTGAGTAGCCCGGAGGGCGTATCGAAACCACAAGTTCTTTCCGGCGTAATCACAAAGGTTTATGCAGAAGATGATGCAAAACTTCATATCAGCAAAGTTCAGCTTTGCGGTAAAACAGTAAACCAGATTGATGATACTGCTGTAGTTTGCGGAGAGCGCGCAAAGGTAAGCCTTACTCAGATAGAACTCGGCGGCTCTCACTTAGACGCAGGCTTCCATGCCACCCTCGAAGGTTATCAATCTTCTTTCTATTCTGATACCGCTTATATCTGTCAGGAAAATCAGTATCTGGATATGAATCAGGTTGTAGTTCACAAAGGAAAGAAAACTGTCTGCGATATGAAAACCCATGGAACAGCAAAGGATGCTGCTACAAAAACCTACCGCGGTACAATTGATATGATAAAGGGCTGCGCAGGTTCAGTTGGTAACGAAATTGAAACTACCCTGCTTTTGTCGCCGCAGGCAGTTGTAAAAGCTGCACCAATCATCCTCTGTGGAGAAGAAGATATTTCTGCCGAACACGGTTCAACAATCGGAAAGCTTTCTAATGAGATGCTTTTCTACATGAACAGCCGTGGTATAGACCAGAAAACTGCAGAAGAGCTGCTTACACGCGCAAAAATTACAGCAGCTGCAGTTTCAATTGAGGATGAAGGCATTCAGGAAGAAATCAACAGCTTTCTTTCTGAATAATTTAAAATCCGGATATACTAGTAAAATACCTATAAATATGGTAGATTAAACCACTATGGAAAATAAATACAGAAAAGACTTCCCTTTTTTCAAGGCAATTGATGATAACGAAGCCGGAGAAAACAAAGGGCTTATATATTTTGATACCGCAGCCACAGCTCAGCGTCCTTTTATTGTTCTCAACGCAATGACACATTTTTACGCAACAGAGAACGCAAACCCGCTGCGCGGTCTTTACTCGCTTAGTGAGCGAGCAACTATGGCTTACGAAAACGCACGCGATACAGTTGCAAAATTCATAAACGCAAAAGAGGCTGCAGAAATTGTATTTACAAGAAACGCTTCTGAAAGCCTAAACCTTGTTGCTTACAGCTGGGGACTCAATAACCTCAAAGCCGGCGACGAAATCTGCGTAAGCATTATGGAGCATCATTCAAACATTGTTCCATGGCAGATGGTATGCCAGAAGACCGGCGCAAAGCTTGTATTTATGGAATGCAATAAGGAAACAGGAATTATCAGCGAAGAAGAAATTGCTGCAAAAATCACACCTCGTACAAAAATTGTTTCTATAGTACACGTAAGCAATGTGTTAGGCGTTACAAATCCAGTAAAAAAAATTGGCCAGGCAGCGCATGCTGTCGGCGCAATTTTCATAATGGACGGTGCTCAGTCTGCTCCACACATGAAGGTTGATGTTCAGGATTTTGATGCAGACTTTTTCGCTATGAGCGGCCACAAGCTCTGCGGTCCAATGGGAATCGGTGCCCTTTACGGTAAAAGAGCCCTCTTAGAAGAAATGGAGCCCTTTCTTCGCGGCGGTGAGATGATTGAATACGTTACCCGCGAAAAAGCAACCTGGGCAGAGGTTCCTCACAAGTTCGAGGCTGGAACTGTAAGTGCCGGAGATGCCGTTGGAATGGCGGCAGCAATCCGCTATATTCAGAGCATTGGCCTCGAAAATATTGAAAAACACGATGCCCAGCTTGCCTGTCGCCTTATTGATGGAATGAAAAATATTCCGCATATTAATATAATAGGTCCTAAAGACGGCAATAAACGCTGTGGTATCGTAACCTTTACCGTAGACGGAGTTCATCCCCACGATGTAGCAACCCTCTTAAGTGAAGAACACATAGCCATTCGTGCCGGCCACCACTGCGCACAGCCGCTGGGCCAGTACCTTGAGCAGACAGCAACCGCCCGTGCCAGCCTCTATTTCTATAATACAGAAGAAGAAGCAGATATCTTCCTCGAAAAGTTATCCCACTTAAGAGAGTGGTCAGGCTACAAAGATTAAAATTTTTACCACACGGATTGGATTTAGCTAACGCAAAATCTATATATGATATTATAATATGAAACGTCGTTAGACGTTTCGAATCCGTGTGGAAATATATACCAGGAGAAAACGATGGACACTAAAGAACTTTACAGAGAAATCTTAAACGAACATAACATCAACCCTACTCACAAGGCCCAGATGGATTCTCCGGACTTCTGCCTTGAAGGCGTAAACCCAAGCTGCGGCGACCAGATAACCTTGCAGCTCAAGCTTGGCGAGGACGGAAAAATAAGTGATGCCAGCTTCACAGGCAGCGGCTGCGCAATCAGCCAGGCCTCTGTTGATATGATGGCAGACCTTGTAATCGGTAAAACAAAGGAAGAAGCTCTTGCCCTTGCAGATATTTTTGACCGCATGATTAAAAGCGAGGTTACCGAAGAAGACCTTGAAAAATTGGATGAGGCCGCTGCCCTGCAGGATATTTCTCACATGCCTGCCCGCGTAAAATGCGCAATGCTCGGCTGGCGTACAATGAAAGAAATGCTCGGGGTAAAGGGTTGAAATAAAGTGGAATTTCTGATATATTAAATATCACTTCGGCGCTTTAGCTCAGCTGGATAGAGCAACTGCCTTCTAAGCAGTAGGTCGACAGTTCGATTCTGCCAAGCGTCACTTAAAGGCTTCCTGAAAAAGGAAGCTTTTTTGATTTTAAAGCCACACGGATTTGGAATTGCTAACGCAATTCTTTTTTTTATTCCACGGGGATTCTGACAGAGCCTAAATATGTAATATTACCATAAATTGGTACAAAGTTATTATCATGCCCCATTGAAACAGCAAACATAGAAACAAACCATTCATTTTCTGAGGTAGTTCCGCTGGAATTTACATCTACATCATCATTACCCGGAATAGTACCGGCAGAAGCAGAAAAATTGAAAGCCGGCTTTGTTGGCAGGTTTCTTATAGGGATTCCAATACTATTTCCACCGTTAATTGTTATCCGAGCAGGATAAACAGTATAAGTACTCAAACGAATAAAGACTTTTTTATCAATAGTACCTGAAGGATTTTCTGTAGGAAAAAGAACCGGCTGGTCGTAATGGCCATACGCAAGCAAGGGCTGAAACCTATAACTCTGAATCATTCTTTCTGCCGCCTCAGAAGAAGAATCAGATCTGTTTGAAATATTTATTAAATCGTCAGCCTCAGATTTTAAACGTGTTGAGTTTTTATAGATTTTATAATATACATTTGTTCCAAGATATTTTAAATCATTAACTTCTTTATCTGTAATAATAAATTCAAAATAATTATCAACATAGTCCCTTGAATCGCAGGTAGGCTGGTGTACAACACGAGTAGTAATATCAATTATAGGAAACATATCCAGCCCGCAGGACAGGTTAAATAAAATAAGGCACCCTGCGAGAATAAAAGAAGAAATACATCTTTTTCTACAGAATGCCTTATTCATATATATCAAATTTCAGAATGGATTTTTAGATTCTACCGTCTTTTTTAAGAGCGATAATTCTTGACTTTGCAAGGTTTGCCCATGAATCATTAGGGAAATTATCAATGAGCTCGTTATAAGCAGCTGAAGCAGTAGCATAATCACCCTTTGTTTCGAGCATACGTGCATAATTAAACATTGCATGTGTTCTCATTACAAAGCTTGTATTATCAGCAGCAAGCTTATAGTTTTCCATAGCTTCGTCTGTATTGCCGGTTTCTTCAAGACAAGCAGCGGCATTAAAGTAAGCCAGAGGAGCAAGGTATGTTTTCTTTGCTTTTGCCGCAGTTGCCTTCCAGTATTCTGCTGATTCAGCAAACTTTTTCTGCTGATAGGTAATTTCACCACAAAGCATATTTGCACGAGCACCTGCAATACCGGCTTTTCCAGTATAAGCAGAAGCCTTTTCAAAAGCAGTGCTGAGTCTTGAAGCGATTTCTGCCTCTTCGAGATCAGAACTCTTATCTGTCATTTCAAAAGAGATTTCATCAAGAGCCTGTAAAGTTTTTTCCTTGCTTGATTCCGCAAGAGTAGCAAAAACAATATAACCAATCAGACAACAAATAAGAACAATAAGAATCGCAATAAATGCTTTCTTGTTTTTTTCGATAAAGCCGGCAAGCTTTTTACTTGCGGTCATTTCTTCGTAATCTGCCATTTTATATAAACCTCAATTATTAAAATCAAAATTATTGTCTGCGAACGTTTAATTCGTTCATCAGTCTAATCACATAAGTGCGCTGGATTTTCAGCTCAGCAGCAGTTTTAGTCTGATTCCAGTCATTTTCTTCCAGAATCCTGGTAAGATATTCCTTCTTAAAACAGTCTATTGCGGTTTTAAGACTCTTATCCTCGCTTATCGCCTCAACAGTTTCAGAAACTGCCGAAGTTTTCAAGCCACTTATAAAACCTAAATCAGATTCACTGATTACAGGAGGTTCTCCTACAATAAAAGCCCTCTGTACCGCATTTATAAGTTCATCAGCATTTCCTTTCCAGAAATGCGAAAGCAAAGCCTTTTGTGCCCCTTCAGAAAAAGACGTAAAGCAGAAGCCACTCTTTTTACTAAAGCTTTCAAGATAACTCTGCGCAATAGGAATAATATCTTCCCTTCTCTGCCTTAAAGGCAGTATATTCAAAACTACAGAATTAAGTCTGCAATACAAATCTGAAAGAAAAGTACCGGCAGAAACAGCCTCTTCAAGAGGTTTTTCAACGGAAGAAATAATCCTGAAATTAAGATTTTTTTCCGTTACCTTTTTGATAAGCTCAAGAAAGGCATTCTGTAAAGCTGCTGTAAGTCTGTCCGCAAAGCATACAAAAAGTGTAATTTTCTGTTCGTATGCAACCAGCCGGCTTACAGTTTCAAAAGCAGCAAGAATCTGTGCTTCTGTGAAAGACCTGCAGTTAATCTCAAAAAAATAACCTAAATTACCCGCGGATGAAAAATGAATATGCTGTGCAATCAGGCGT
The DNA here is from genome assembly GCA_946537975.1 of uncultured Treponema sp. Classification (GTDB taxonomy): domain Bacteria; phylum Spirochaetota; class Spirochaetia; order Treponematales; family Treponemataceae; genus Treponema_D. The sequence continues at coordinate 7,841 of CAMNGG010000262.1, forward strand.
TTACCCGTTCCACGCTCACCAATCAACAGTACAGAAGCATTGTTTTTAGAGAGAGTTTGTACCAGCGTACCAATTTCCTTTGCAAAAGAACTTTGTCCCGCAAAAGGAGTTACTTTCTTTTCCATTCCCACCCGCAAGTTAAAAATAAGATTGCCAGGCGAACCCGGCAACCTTTTTTATTCTAGTCGTTTTTCTGAGACTTAAGCATATCACCGAGTGTGTATGCTCCGTCATCATCGTCATTCGAACTAGACATATACTGTGAGATTTCGTCGCGCTGCTGCTTTCTCTTATACTCACGTACAGAGAAGGCAACCTGCTCCTTGTCTACCTTTACGTCTAAAACGAATACATTGATTTTGTCGCCAACCTTGTATTTTGTAACAGCCTCTTCAAAAGGAACATCCTTGTCGTCGCTGAGGTTTGCCTTGTTTACAAGACCTTCAATTCCGTTAGGAGCCTTTACGAAGATTCCGAAATCTGTGATAGAAGTAATTTCACCTTCCAAAGTTGAACCAGGCTTATATTCTTCTGCGAATGCCTTCCAAGGATTGTCTGTAAGCTGCTTGATTCCAACCTTAACTCTGTGAGCTTCTGGGTCGCACTCAATTACTACAGCTTCAACTTCCTGGTCTACAGCCAGTTCGCTGCCCGGATGCTTAACCTTCTTTGTCCAGGAGATATCATCTGCATGGAGGAAAGCGTCAATTCCGTCTTCAAGAGCAATAAATGCGCCGATGTTTGTAATCTTAACAACCTTGCCCTTGATTTTTGTTCCAACTGCATATTTTTCTGCAATTGAATCCCATGGATTTTCTGTAGCCTGCTTAAAGCCGAGAGAAACACGACCAGCCTGGATATCATATCCAAGAATCATTGCTTCAACTTCCTGTCCAACAGAAACCATGTCGCCTGGCTTGTTTACTTTCTTTGTCCAAGAGAACTCAGAAATGTGTACAAGACCTTCAATTCCTTCTTCGAGTTCAACGAATGCACCAAATTCAGTAAGCTTTGTAACCTTACCCTTTACGATGTCATTAACATGATATTTTTCTTCAAAGTGAATCCAAGGATCTTCTGCAAAGTGCTTGAGAGAAAGGTTGATTCTCTTTTCAGCAGGATCAAGGCGGATAACCTTAAGTTCGATTTCCTGACCCTTCTTTACGAAATCCTTAGGACGAGCTACGTGCCCCCAGCTCATATCGTTGATGTGGAGAAGACCATCGAAGCCGCCCAAATCAATGAATGCACCAAAGCTTGTAAAGCTCTTAACAGTACCCTTTACAGTGTCGCCAATCTGTACTGAGTTGAAGAAGGCATCGCGTTTTTCATCGATTTCTTCTTCAAGATACTTGCGGCGGTTAACTACCGGGTTAAGCTTATTATCTGAATAAAGACGTTCAATATAGAACTTAGATCTCAAACCAATCAATGATTCAGGCTTTTCAATCTTTTCTGCGTCAGCCTGACTGATAGGCAAAAATGCAGCGCGGTCAATTCCAAGATCAACTTCATAACCACTCTTAACAACCTTAACAATAACACCGTCTACTGGTGTCTTGTCTTTCCAGGCTGCCTGAATTTCCTTCATGTAGCGCTTTGAATCAGCCTTCTTCTTTGACAAAACAGGACCGTTTGCATTGTATCCTGACAAAAACGCCTGAACCTTATCCCCTTCTTTCGGCAGATCGTCTGCGAACTCCTCTGTAGGGATTAATCCCTCTGACTTGTCTCCAATGTCAACATAAACATAGTC
>CAMNGG010000263.1 GCA_946537975.1 uncultured Treponema sp.
CCATAACCATCTTTATGAATCGGCCCCAGCACCACACCCTTGTAATGTTTCACATACTCAAGATCCAGAAGATAATTTTTTTCATCTTCCCTTGAAACTGCCGCAAGAATTTCCTTCAAGTAATTTTTTCCGACAATGTAATTCATAGTGTCTCCTGTAAATATAATGATTTATGCCCCAACGTTTAGTTGAGAAGCCAGTGGATTAGTTTTGGGCCAAAGAAAATAACTCCCGCAATAGTAAGTGGAATTGCGAAATAAGAGACTACTTTAGCAAGAGCAATGAAAAGCTCTCCGAACTTTACAATAAATGCTCCTATAAAAATTATAAGAACAACAAGTGTTAGGAATTCAGTCATAGTTTTACCTCCGCAAAAAAAATGAATATAAATAATATAGATAAATGCCCCTTGATTTTGTGAAAATTTAGGGGTTTTGAGAGGTTAGAGAACAAAAAAAATTCACATTTGCAATACAACTGTATTGTAAATGTGAATTTTTTTTGCTTTAACTGCCCCTCAAACCCCTGTTTTTTCACATTTTCGAGACCCATTTATCTATATTATTAATATTCCAAAATTTGCATGCAAACAGCTCTTTGACATTTCCAGGGAAGGTAAAACTCAGTTCTTAAACAATATTTAAAAAAGTTTAAGTTGTCGTTTTTTATTATCAAGGAGGCATGAAAAAAATTACATCCTTGTAATTTTTTTCATAGCAGATTTTACCTTTGGTAAAACTGCTATTCGCTGCATCCATGCAGCGCCGCTAACGCTGTGTTTATAAGGAGGCATTATGTCTAAATTCCAGTCTATTAAATTTCTTTCGGCTCAGGAAGAACTTGAGTATGCAAAGCTTGCTGCGGCAGGTGACAAAAAAGCAAAAGACAAGCTCATTTTGTCAAATCTACCTTTTGTCGCTTATTGTGCCAGATCCTACCGTGGTAAGGGGTTAAGCGACGAAGATCTTATCTCCGAGGGTACAATCGGTTTAATTGAGGCTGTTAATCGTTTCGACTATACCAGGGGCTTCCGCTTACTCACTTACTCAAAGTTCTGGATCCACCGTTATTTAAACCTTGCTGTACAAAACCACATTTCTAAAAATTATCGTCTTGTTTCACTCGATGCTAGCTTTGACTCGGATGGGGATGAATCAACCTTCCTCTCCAACCTGGCAGATACAGAAAATCTTTCAGTCGAAGAAGAGTGTGAAAACAATCTTCAAACCGAAAGACTCTGGTCAGCTATTAACGGTTTAAAGCCAGAAGAAAGGGAAGTTGTAATCTTACACTACGGTTTAAATAACCAGGAAGAACATTCCTTTGCAGAAATCGGGGCAATAAAGGGCAAGACCCGCTCTCGTATGCAGCAAATCGAACAAAAAGCTTTTTCTCATCTTCGAGAAGATCTTGAGTTACTGGCAAGTTAAAAATCAAAATCAAAAGTACTGTCATGCTGAACTTGTTTCAGCATCTACAGTACATTTAAATCTATAGATTCCGAAACACATATTCGTAGCGTTCGGAATGACTCTGGGTGGTAAATTTTATAAAGAGGCAAAAATGAAAAATACAAATTACATGCGTGACCTGATGCTTACAGGCTTTGAATTAAGCAGAATTTCGGGTGTTCCAATGTTGTATCTTGGAAATCCGGGTATGGGTAAAACAACAATCGTTAATTTGTGGGCAAAACGAAACGGGTATCACGTAGAAAGCCTGATTGGCTCTGCCTTCGACCGCAGCGAGATTCTTGGTTACATGGTTAACGACGGTTCTGGTACAGATTATCTCCGGACAAAGGCTCCGGAATGGTTTCATACAATCACCGAGCTTGAAAAAAAGGGCACACCTTCAGTTCTTTTTATAGATGAAATTGCGGGTGCGCCCAAGGATGTTCAGGCAAGCCTTTACCGCCTTATTTTTGAACGTACAATCGGAAACGGACAGAAGCTGCCCGAATCAACAATTATCGCAAGTGCCAGTAACTACAAAGACAATCTTCCTCCAATGTGCGATATTACAGCCCCGAATCTTAACCGCTTCTGCCTTATAAACTTCGGGCCTCAGTCCTTTGAAGGCCTTTATTCAGAGTTTCTTCAAGATCCTGCTGACCTTGAAAAAGACCTGCCGGACTTTACACATCTCGAGCTTTCTCAAGGAATCAAAGAAAAAGCGGGTCGGGCAGTCCGCAGAATTTTCGAAAAGATTAATACAACCTACAATGTGAAAGGCTCTTCAGACAGTTCGTTAAATTTTGCTAACAAGCGGCTGAACAATGTCTTTACCGGCGATTATTCCAAAAACGGCGAGGTTTACAACTTCATTTCTGGCAGAACCATCGGCTATTTCAGGGACATTTTTCTGGCAATGTACTGCATCGGCTTAAACAATCCCTTTTATATCAGCAAGTTTGTAGATGGACTTATCGGGCTGGGCTTCAATTCTTTTTCTGATATTCAGGAGCTTAACGCCTTCAGAAAGTTTGTCCGTGAGCTTACAAAAGATGCCTTGAATGAACTTGCCGGCAAGCAGAAGAAGCAGAAAAACTTTAACTACAATTCAAAGCTTAGCCTTGCAGAAAATATAGACATCCTTACTGCTCTTCAGGATAAGCTTGAAGCTGAAGACCTTGAAGATGCCTGCATGGAAGTCGTTTCGAAAATTGAAAAAGAATTCAAAAC
>CAMNGG010000264.1 GCA_946537975.1 uncultured Treponema sp.
ACTGTAGACGAGGCTTTGGCTGCCGTTGAAGATATGATGGGAAACGGCAAAGTTGGAGATGCAGGAAAGAAACTGGTAATTGAAGAGTATCTTGAAGGTGTTGAGATTTCTGTTCTCGCAGCTGTTTCTGTAACACCTGAATATGCTGTAAGCGGAAACGCTACAATCGTTCCATTCCTTCCTGCCCGCGATCATAAACGCCTTATGGATGGTGCTAAAGGTCCTAATACCGGCGGAATGGGCGCTGTTTGTCCTCTTGAAGATGTTACAGACAAGACAATGAAGCAGTTCAATAAGGCAATTCTTGAGCCAACCCTTAATGGTCTTATTAAAGAAAAGTTCGATTACCGCGGATTTATCTTCTTTGGTGTAATGCTGACTTCTAAAGGTCCAAAGCTCCTGGAATATAACTGCCGTCTCGGGGACCCTGAAACTCAGGCGGTTCTTCCTTTGATGGATTTTGATTTTACTTCAATGTGTACTGCAATTTTGAACGGTACCCTTAAAGATTTTGAGTTTAAGTGGAAGCCTGGATATCAGGTTGCGCCATGTATGGTAAGCGGCGGATATCCTGGAGCTTACGAAAAAGGCAAGGAAATTACAATCAACAAGCCTCTTTTGAATGCAAGTACAGCAAAGATTTTTGTTGCGGGAGCTGTTGCCGGCCGCCGTCACGATAACGACCTGCTTACAAGCGGCGGACGTGTTCTTGCCTGCTCTGCTTATGGATCTTCTTTCAAAGAAGCATGGACAAAGGCTTATCAGGGTATTTCGGCAATTAAGTTTGACGGAGCCTTCTATCGTAAGGATATTGGACTTCCTGGAGCTGCCGAGAGCGGAAAACTCTAGAGATATTTGATAAGCTCGCTTCGGATATTGTCGAGGCGGGCATCGGCAAGGCCAAAGTCCATCTGGCGGAAAGACCAGGCGGCACGACCGATTCCGTGGTTATTGAAAACTGTTGAGATAAGGCGATACCATTCGAGAGTGTCCTCTGGTGTCGCCTTTTCTATTGTGCCATATTCACCGCAGTAAAGCAGAACATTTCTTTCTTCTGCAATTTTAACGGCTTCAGCAAAAATTGTTTCAAAGTAGTTTACATCTACAGTGGCATCTGGTGCGAAAGCTCCAAAGGCAGTTCCAATCTGGCCAACCTTTTCAGAAGTCTTAGTAATATAATCAGCAAATTTAGACTTGAGCGGGAAGCGGAAATCAGGATTCATGTTCGGCCCAATCCATGGCGCACCCTGGTGGGTAAATAAAAGCGGCTCATAACAGTGGAAGTTATAAACAATGTTTTCGTCGTATGGCTGGTCCAGGTCTTTTACAGAAGCCAGGGAGTTGTTCCAGTAGCTGCCAACAAGAATCTTTGTTGTAGGAGCAATTGCACGAATTCGTTCAATACAGGTGCGGGCAATTGCATTCCATTTTTTGCAGTAAGACTGGTCTGTAACCTCGTTCAAAAGTTCAAAACAGATTTCGCCGTGCTGGCCATCACCATAATCAGCATCATCAAAGGCCTTTGCAAAACGTTTGGCAAGATTTTCCCAAAGCTTATAAAAGCGTTCCTGCAGTTCAGGACTGTCAAAAAATCCAGCTTCCTTTTCGCCTGCATCAAAAGAAAAGCCTGCGGTTTTGTGAAGGTCAAGAATCATGTTGAGCCTGTTCTTTTTGCACCAGCCGATAGTCTGAGCAATTCTTTCATAGCCCTTTTCAACAGGCAGTCCGTCAGCACTTTCTACGAGTTCATAGTCAATCGGCAGACGGACGTGATCCAGTCCCCAGCTCTTGATAACAGCAAAATCTTCTTCCTTAATAAAATTGTCATAGCGTTCTTCTGTATGATTGCACTGCGAAAACCATCCACCCAAATTAACACCGTGCATGAATCCGTCAAATCTCTTCATAAAATCTCCTGTGAAAAAATGAATGCAGCTGCAAAGCGCCGCAATGTTCATATTAAAATACTAACAGATTATGAGCATAAAAAACTGAATGTTTCTATACAATTGCGGTAGGGAGATTTTCTTAATTTTGTTTTGGCAGTTTTTCGTCTAACTGGCGGGAAAGTTCGGTGGAAAGTGAGGTTCTCATCGTAGTAAATTTATTTTCCATGTAGGTTGCGAGTCTTGCGAAGAGTTTATCAAAATAAGTCTGGGTCAAATCATCACCAAAAAGGGCAGCAGGTGGAACATTAAGCTCTTTAGAAATACGTGCAATAAGATTGGCCGAGGCAAACTGTGTTCCTGTTTCAATGATGGAAAGATGCTTCTGGGTAATTTCCAGCCGCTTGGAAAGCTCTGACTGAGTAAGGCCGGCCATTTTTCTGTATTTCTGTACGTTTTTTCCGAATAAATCTGGAATATTCAGTTCCGTTTCTTCCATAAAATTATTATCGCATCGACCGGTCATTCTTGGAACTTTTAGAAAAGTAATAAATATTACTATAAAATATGTATTTTTGATTTTTTTGTTTTGAGTTGTTTATTTTGTATGTTATAATATTACCAATATGGTGAAGAAATCTTTTTGTTTAGGGGTAAAATGTGTATAAATTCAAAATGACTCGCCTTTTCAATACAATTATTATTATTTCACTTTTGTTTATTTCTTGTAAAACATCAAATGATCAAAATAGTGGTGGTCAGAATAAAACAGAAAATGAATCTGGTATACTAGAAGATATCATATTTTATCGAGTGGAAATGAATGTAAATTATGTAGCTTACTCGACAACACATACAGTAACAGAGTTTCATTGTATTGATTTAGGGGATTCATATTATGAAGTTACAACTTATAAGGTTCATTATTTCTCAGCTGCATCTAGTGGATCTTCTGCATATAATGTGAATGGCGCATATAGAAATAATACTGCGGGACAATTAATTGATATAGTGAAGCAGGGAAATGTAACACCAAATTTTACTGAAAAGCGAATTACAACAAATACCTCAAATAGAACGATAACAGATTATGTGACTAATCAGTCAGTAGTTCTTTATATTCCCGAAAAGGTAAAACATGAAAGTTGGTATTATGGAATTACAAGAAAATAGGTATGACAAAGCTAGTGTTCACCTTTAAATTTAGTTCTGTATTAATTTTCTGGCGAGGTTTTTATGTCTGCAAAACTGAAAATACAAAAGAAATTTACTGACAGGCAAAGAAAGGTTTGCAAAGATTTATTTAATTTAATAGAAAATGAAACTATTATATTTATCTGGTGGCTGCATCCTTTTAGGAAACAAGGTTTTGTATTCACAGATAAAAGAGTTTTGTGGAATTTACCGACGAAAATTTCTGGAGAAAATGACATAGAAGTTTATCATCAAGAATCTGGTGAAATAGTTTTTGAATCACAAATATTTCTTGAAATAACAGTAGAAAATAATGAACTCATAATTCATACAAAAGAAAAAAGGTATAGTTTTGAAAATAGAAAAAGTTCCTCGCCGGTTTTTATAGATAAGATATTCAGAGACTATTTTGAAAAAATGTCTTCGCCTGTTGATGCCTATTGCACATTTAATAATTCCTTTATCTTGGGACTAGAAGGTTTATTGCAGAATCTTTCGATCTCAAATTCAAGTGAAAATAAGGTTGATAAAATAACGGGTAAAAATAGAAAAAATAACGGAAAGATTAAATATACAGCTCTGAAAACTGCATCCTTTATTAGACACTTTTTTGATTTTATCCTAGATGTTTATTCATTCATTGTCCTAAGTTTTTGCTTTTTGGTAAATGCAACGGTTGCAAATCCGATATTGGAGAATTATTTTAAGGAAATAAAAGAAATACCATCTAAAGGAAATTTTCTTTTGTGGATGATTATTATTTCTTGTGCATATTTTATATTAAAGCTTCTTGTTGTTCTAACAACAAAAAATGTAAAAAAACTGCCCCCCGTTCTTATCGTTACAGTTCAGATTTTAGTATGGCTTATTGCAAATGAAAAATATCCATTTCTGCTTATAATAAATTTTCTGTTGATTTATATTTTCCAGCGAGTATGTAATTTTTCCAAGAATTCGATAAGATTAAAATTTACATTATATTTTACAATTCTTATAGCAGTTTATTTATGTATGACATTCATTTTGTAACTGTATAAAATCATTATGAAAAACAAAAATCCGACAAAAACTCTAGAAATAATGTTTTTTGTCGGAACAAAATGTGAAAATATCCGACAAAAAAGGTGGATTTCCGGGATTTTGTCGGAAATATTTTAATGGAAATGCTTATTTATTCATAAAAAGTACTAAATTTAGTTGAAAATCGAGTTTTTATTCCGACAAAAATGCAGAGAATGTGGGATTTTGTCGGAATTTTGCCAAAAATACAAAATGGTATATTAAAATTACGGAAAGAGGGAGATTCGAACTCCCGGCAGCATTTCTGCTGCGCACCCCTTCCAAGGGTGTACCTTAAACCACTCGGACATCTTTCCAAATATATTTTATTGAGCTGCCGGAATATGGCGGGTTATGATAAGCCCGCGGTGTCTGTCCCGCAGCTGCAATTATTGTACACTATAAAGCAAGTCTTCGTAGCTTGGGAAAGGCTTGTACTCTTCGCCAAGCAGCGGCTCAATCTGGTCGGCAACGGCGCGTACGGCTTCCATTGCAGGGATTACCACTTTTGCGTAAGCGTGGGCTCTCTTCATGAGGTCTGCGATGGTACGGGTTTCTTCATGCTTTGCGGCAAGCTCGTCTGCCTTGTTAGAAAGCTCATTTACGAGATTATTAAGCTTTTCCATGAGCTTGAGGCCGGCGTCGCACATTGTCATAACACGCTGCATTTTAAATTCTGTATCAGAAAGAACATTCAGGTATTTGAAAGCTGCAGGAATAATGTCCTTGTGAACCATCTCGAGCATTGTGTTTGATTCAATGTTTACAACCTGGCAGTATTTTTCCAGTTTAATGTCGTAGTGACTCTTCATTTCTTCCGGGGTGTAGATACCCAGGCGGGTGAAGAGGTCGATATTTTTCTGGTCGATGTAGTGCTCAATTGCCTTTGGTGTTGTGCGGTAATTTTTAAGACCGCGGCGTTCTGCTTCTTCAATCCATTCCTGGCCGTAGCCGTTTCCGTTGAAGAGGATGCGCCAGTGAGCTGTGATTTCACGTTTAATCAGCTTCTGAAGGTCTGCATCGAAGTCTTTAGACTGTTCAAGCTCGTCTGCAAAGGCACGAAGAGAATCTGCCAGAATTGCGTTCATTATTGTGTTTGGACCGCTGATGGAAAGAGCGCTTCCTACAGAACGGAACTCAAAGCGGTTACCTGTGAAGGCAAAAGGAGATGTTCTGTTTCGGTCTGTTGAATCCTTTGGAATAGGTGGAAGGACATCTACACCGATTGTGAGTTTACCGCCTTTTTTACCGTCGTAGTCTGTGCCATCTTTAATTGCTTTAAGAACAGCATCAAGCTCATCACCAACAAAAACAGAAACAATGGCTGGAGGTGCTTCGTTTGCTCCAAGGCGGTGATCGTTTCCGGCGCTTGCAACAGAATAGCGGAGCAGGTCCTGGTTGTCATCAACAGCTTTAATTACTGCTGTGAGGAAAAGAAGGAACTGGGCATTGTCACGCGGAGTTTTTCCAGGGCTGAAGAGGTTTTCTCCCAGGTCTGTTGCGATAGACCAGTTGTTATGTTTGCCGCTTCCGTTTACGCCTTCAAATGGCTTTTCGTGGAGCAGGCAGATAAGGCCGTGGCGGCGGGCTACCTTCTTCATGATTTCCATTGTCAGCTGGTTCTGGTCTGCGGCAAGATTGCTTGTTGTAAAAATTGGTGCCATTTCGTGCTGAGCAGGCGCAACCTCGTTATGTTCTGTTTTTGCGTAGATTCCAAGCTTCCAGAGCTCTTCGTTCAAATCTTCCATATATTTGATTACACGAGGTTTGATAGCCGCAAAATACTGGTCATCCATTTCCTGACCTTTTACAGGGCGGGCACCGAAAAGGGTACGGCCGCACATTTTAAGATCCTTTCGTTTCTGATAGAGCTTTTCATCAATTAAGAAATATTCCTGTTCAGGGCCCATTGTTGTAGTAACGTGCTTTGCCTTGTTACCAAAGAGCTTGAGCACACGGAGGCTCTGTTCATTGATGGCTTCCATTGAGCGAAGGAGCGGAGTTTTTTTATCAAGAGCCTCACCGTTATAAGAACAGAAGGCTGTAGGAATACAAAGTGTGTGGTCTTTTACAAAAGGATAAGAGGTCGGGTCCCATACAGTGTAACCGCGGGCTTCGAAGGTAGAACGCTTTCCGCCGTTAGGGAAGCTTGAAGCATCCGGCTCACCTTTTATAAGCTCCTTTCCGCTGAAGCTCATAAGGATTTTTCCTTCTTCGGCAGGAGTCAGGAAGGAGTCGTGTTTTTCTGCTGTAATTCCAGTGAGAGGCTGGAACCAGTGAGAGTAGTGGGTTGCTCCTTTAGAGATTGCCCAGTTTTTCATGGCTTCGGCAATCTGATTTGCGGCTTCCAGGTCGAGGGGAGTTCCTTCTTCCATTGTATGCTTAAGAGCCTTAAAGGTCTGCGAAGGAAGCATTTCTTTCATAACAGTCTGGTTAAATACAAGACTTCCAAAAAGTTCAGGAACGTTAGTGTTTGACATGAGGAACTCCATGCTAAACCCCTTGTGGGGGCGCGTCATTGCAATTTGATATTTGTAATTTTAGTGATTTTCGGGTCTCTTTGCAATCTTCTTTCAGAATTCGAAGAATGTGTGTTATACTAATTGAATGATTTTAGCTCATATTTCGGATTTACATTTAGGAAAATCACTTCATAATTTTTCCCTGATAGAGGATCAGGACTATATTCTTGACCAGATTGCGGGGATTCTTGTTGAAAAAAAAGTTGATGTTTTAATTATTGCCGGTGATGTTTATGATAAAAACGTTGCTCCGGAGGCAGGAATCAGGGTTTTACGCAAATTTTTAGGCCGCCTGGTTGAAGCAAAAATAAAAGTAATGATTATCAGCGGAAACCATGATTCTGCAGAACGTCTTACCTTTGGCGGCGAATTTATGACAGAAAAGGGAATCTACTTTTCCAAAGTTTATGATGGAATAATTGAGCCGATTACATTTACGGATTCCTTCGGGCCGGTCAATTTTTACCTCCTTCCTTTTATAAAACCTTCAACAGTTCAGCATTATTTCGAGGATGAGGAAATTGATTCCTGGGATGCCGCTGTGCGCTGTGCTGTTGAACATATGAATATTAATACCAGCGAACGGAATATAATTGTTGCCCATCAGAATATTATGGGTGCAGAACGCTGTGAGTCCGAAGAAATCTATATAGGCGGCCAGGATGCGGTCAGCGATGAAATCTTTAAGGATTTTGATTATACGGCTTTAGGTCATATTCACCGTCAGCAGAAAATTGGAAAATATAATGTCATGTTTTCAGGAACACCGCTCAAGTATTCAACATCAGAATTTGACCATAAAAAAGT